>NZ_JCACVY010000118.1:0-14346 GCF_058833935.1 Roseomonas sp. TS2
TCGGGCCGGTGAGCCGCCCGGGCGGGAGGGCCACAGCCCCTCCCGCCGTTCATCCGGCTCCCGGCCGGGTCAGGCCGGCTCCATCACCAGCATCTCGCCCACCAGGGCGCCGATGGCCAGCGAGGCGGTCAGCCCCGGGCTCTCGATGCCGAACAGGTTCACGAGGCCGGGCTGGCCATGCGTCTCCGGCCCCTGGATGACGAAATCCTGCGCCGCCTGCCCGGGCGGCACGATCTTCGGGCGGATGCCGGAATAGCCCGGCTGCAGCGCGCCCTCCGGCAGGCCGGGCCAGTAGCGGCGGATGGCGGCGTAGAAGCTGTCCCCGCGGCGCGGGTCCACCTCGTATTCCACCTTCTCCACCCACTCGACATCCGGGCCGAAGCGGCACTGGCCGCCGAGGTCGATGGTCAGGTGGGTGCCGAGCCCGCCCGGCACCGGCACCGGGTAGATCAGCCGCGAGAAGGGGGAGCGTCCGGCCAGGGTGAAGTAGTTGCCCTTGGCGTAGTAGGCGGTGGGCACATGGCCGGCCGGCATGCCTTCCAGCGAGCCGGCGAGGCGCGGCGCGTAGAGGCCGGCGGCGTTCACCAGCAGGCGGCAGCGCAGCTCCATCGGCTCGGCGCCGCCGACGCGGATCTCGGCGCCGCCCTCCGGCAGCAGCCGCCCCCCCAGCACCGGGCTGTGGAAGACGAACATGGCCCCCGCATTCTCGGCATCGCCCTGCAGCGCCAGCATGTAGGCGTGGCTGTCGATGATGCCGGTCGAGGGCGAGACGAGGGCGGCGGTGCAGGAGAGGGACGGCTCCATCTCCAGCGCCTCCTCGCGGCTGACCAGCCGCAGGTCCGGCACGCCATTGGCGGCCGCGCGCTCGCGGATGGAGGCGAGCTTGCCCGTCTCCTCCTCGTTGGTGGCGACGATCAGCTTGCCGCAGTTGCGGTGCGGCACGCCGCGCTCGGCGCAGTATTCGTAGAGCCGGTGCTTCCCCTCGACGCAGAGCCGCGCCATCAGGCTGCCCCTGGGGTAGTAGATGCCGGCGTGGATGACCTCGCTGTTGCGCGAGGAGGTCTCGGTGCCGATGCCCTCGGCCGCCTCCAGCACCAGCACCTCGCGGCCGGCCAGCGCCAGGGCGCGCGCCACGGCCAGCCCCACCACGCCCGCGCCGACGACCACGCATTCGACCTGATCCAAGGCCATTTCCTCCGGGGATGACAAGCGGGCCCTGGTTCTACCGCGCCGCCGCCCCGCCGTCGCGCGCCGGTTGAGGGAAAGGGCGCGGAAACCCGCTCAAAAATGCGATGGCGGGCTTCCGGCGGCTTCTTTGGGCGCAGGGCGCTTGACGCGCCGCCGCCGCCGCTCCACGCAGCCGGGCATGGCCGCTCCCCCGCTTCTGCTCCTCCAGGATATCCGCCTCGGCTTCGGCACCACGCCGCTGCTGTCGGGCGCCACGCTGTCCGTCTCGCCAGGGGAGCGCCTGGCGCTGATCGGCCGCAACGGCTCCGGCAAGTCCACCCTGCTGAAGATCGCGGCGGGGCTGGCGCAGCCGGATGGCGGCAGCCGCTTCCTCCAGCCCGGCGCCACGCTGCGCTACCTGGAGCAGGAGCCGGATCTCGGCACCTTCCCCTCCGTGCTGGCCTATGTCGAGGCCGGGCTGACGGCGGGGGACGACGAATACCGCGCCCGCTACCTGCTGGAGCAGCTCGGCCTCACCGGCGAGGAGAGGCCGGCCAACCTCTCGGGCGGCGAGGCGCGCCGCGCGGCGCTGGCCCGCGCGCTGGCGCCGTCCCCGGACATCCTGCTGCTGGACGAGCCGACCAACCACCTCGACCTGCCGGCCATCGAGTGGCTGGAGCAGGAGATCGGCGCCATGCGCTCGGCGCTGGTGCTGATCAGCCACGACCGCCGCTTCCTGGAGACGATGACGCGGGAGATGGTGTGGCTCGACCGCGGCACCACCCGCCGCCTCGGCCGCGGCTTCGCGCATTTCGAGGAATGGCGCGACGAGGTGCTGGAGCAGGAGGAGAAGGAGGCCCACAAGCTCGACCGCCAGATCGTCCGCGAGGAGGACTGGATACGCTACGGCGTGACGGCCCGCCGCAAGCGCAACGTGCGGCGCGTGGGTGAGCTGGCCGGGCTGCGCCAGCAGCGGCGGGAGCGCCGCGCCGCCCAGGGCGGCGTGAAGATGGCGGTGGCCGAGGGCGAGGCCTCCGGCACGCTCGTCATCGCCGCCGACGGCATCAGCAAGAGCTTCGGCGAGCGGGCGGTGGTGCGGGAGTTCTCGACGCGCATCATCCGTGGCGACCGGGTCGGCATCGTCGGGCCGAACGGCGCGGGCAAGACCACGCTGCTCTCCATGCTGACCGGCGTTCTGGCGCCCGATTCGGGCGAGGTGAAGCTCGGCACCAACCTGCAGATGATCAGCCTCGACCAGCGCCGCGCAGCACTCGACCCCACCGCCACCGTGGCCGAGACGCTGACCGGCAAGCGTGGCGACCAGGTGTGGGTGAACGGCCAGCCGCGCCACGTCATCGGCTACATGAAGGACTTCCTGTTCCTGCCGGAGCAGGCGCGCACGCCGGTGGTGGCGCTCTCGGGCGGCGAGCGGGGGCGGCTGCTGCTGGCCCGCGCCTTCGCCACCCCCTCCAACCTGCTGGTGCTCGACGAGCCGACCAACGACCTCGACCTCGAGACGCTCGACCTGCTGCAGGAGCAGATCGCCGAGTATTCCGGCACGGTGATCGTCGTCAGCCACGACCGCGACTTCCTCGACCGGGTGGCGACCAACGTCATCGCCTGGGAGGGGGAGGGGCGCTGGCAGGACTATGCCGGCGGCTATTCCGACATGGTGACGCAGCGTGGCCATGGCGTGCGCGCCCGCGCCGAGGCCGCGAAGCCCGCCACGCCGAAGCCTGCATCCGCCGCGGCGCCGGCCGCCACGAGGAAGAAGCTCTCCTTCAAGGAGCAGCACGAGCTGGAGACGCTGCCCGCCCGCATGGCCAAGCTGGAGGCGGAGGCGACCAAGCTGCGGGAGATCCTGGCCGACCCCGGCCTCTATGCGCGGGACCGGGCGCGCTTCGACAAGGCCACCGAGCTGCTGGCCCGCGCCGAGGCCGGGCTGGCCGAGGCGGAGGAGCGCTGGCTGGCGCTGGAGATGCTGCGCGAGGAACTCGGCGGCTGAGCCGCCGGGTGCTCAGGCGGCGCCCTTCTGCAGGGTGAAGGTGGAGGGCTGCACGCCGCCGGCGCGGAAGCTGACATCGTATTGCAGCCCCGCCTGCTCGAAGCGCAGCTCGGCCCGCGCGCCCTGGCCGAGATCATGCGCCAGGCCCCGTTCCAGGAAGCGGAGCCCGAAGCCGCGCTGCGCCGGCGCTTCCCGCAGCCGCAGCTTGCCATGCTCGTGCCAGGAGAAGTGGATCACGCCGTTCGGCGTCGCGCGCCAGGTCAGGGTGACGCGGCCATCATGCGCCAGCGCGCCGTGCCGGCTGGCATTGCTGGCCAGCTCGGAGATGGCGATGACCATGGCCTGCGCCTGGGCCGGTCGCACCACCACGCCGGAAGGCCCGTGCATCACGAGCTGCCCGGTGGCCAGCCACACCGCCTTCCAGGGGGCCAGCGCCGCCTCGATCGCGCCGTCGAGCGTGGCCTTGGACCAGCCGACCGAGGCGAGCAGCTCGTGCGAGCGGGAGAGCGCGCCCAGCCGCGCGCTGAAATCGGCGGCGAAGCGGTTGGGGTCCTGCCCCGCGCCGCGCATGGTCTGCGCCGCCAGGGACTGCACGGTGGACAGCGTGTTCTTCACCCGGTGGTTCAGCTCGGCCACCAGCTCCTTGCGCCAGCTCTCGATGGCCGCCTTGTCGCTGATGTCCATCACCACCAGCGAGAGGCGGGCCTCGGCCCCGCCGCCCAGCACCGGCTCCGCGGCGATGAAGTAGTGCTGGCTGCGCCCGCCCGGGGCCATCACCTGCACCTCCTGCCCCGGCAGCCCCTCGCCGCGGGCCAGGGCGCCGCGGAGCATGGGCAGCAACAGGCTGCCCAGCAGCGGCATCGCCTCCGCCAGATGGCGGCCGACCAGCCGCGCCTCCGGCTGCCCCGCCAGGGCGGCGAAGCCCGGGTTGATCTCGCGCAGGCGGCACTCGCCGTCCAGCAGCGCCAGCCCGGCCGGCGTGGCCTTGCAGATGGCGCGCAGCTCGGCCCCCTTGTGCTGCGCGCCGCGCGCCTGCTGCCGCTCCCGCCACCGCGCCGAAAACAGCCCCGCCAGCAGCAGGGAGCCACCCGCGCCCATGCCGGCCAGGCCCAGGGAAAGGCTGACGCGCTCCTGATGGCGCTCCTCGGCGCGCAGCCGCCGCATCTCCGTGCGGATGGTCCGCTCCAGCACCAGGCCCGCCATGTCGACCATGCCCGCGTCGGGAGCCCCCTGCAGCCGCGCGACGGCCGCGGCCAGGCCGCGCTGGGCGGGCGCCAGAGGCGGCTCCGCCGCCGCCAGGCGGGCCAGGGAGGCGAGCACCGCCTCGAGCGAGCCGCCACCTTCCCGTCGTTCGTCCAGCAGGGCGAGCAGACGCTCGGTGTCCTGCAAGCCGCCCTCCAGGCTTTGCAGCCGCTGCTCGTTCTCCCCGTTGCGGTAGAGCAGCTGGTAGCTGGTGGCCGCCATGCCGGCGAACAGCAGGCCCACGGCGAGCCCTGCCGTCAGCCAGAGCCGGGAGTCCTGGCCCGCCTGCTTCAGGAAGGGAGTCATGCGGGCCGCCGGAGGGCAGGACCACCTGCGGCACGGCGGGAGACATCCAGCCCGCATCCGCGTGGAATGTGGTCTGGTGCGGGTTCACTGGCCGTCGGCACGATCATGTGCTGCATGGCAGGGAGTGAAGCGCGATTTCGCCAACAACGCGATAGGGATGCCCTGCTTGTTTTACAAAATGTTGCATGAATGCACGGCCTTGCGGTAACCCCGCCCGCCACTGTGGGAAGGAAGCCGCCATGGACGAGGACGACGACGAAGCCCCGCCCGGCCTGCCCGCCGGCACGCCGTTCTACATGACGCCCGCCGGCCACGCCGCCCTGCAGGCGGAGCTGCGCGCGCTGTGGAGCGAGGAGCGGCCAAAAGTGGTGGAGATCGTCTCCTGGGCCGCCAGCCTCGGCGACCGCAGCGAGAATGCCGACTACCAGTACGGCAAGCGCCGGCTGCGCGAGATCGACCGCCGGGTGCGCTTCCTGCGCAAGCGGCTGGAGCGGGTGCAGGTGGTGGACGCGGCGACGCAGCCGCGGCGCGACCAGGTGTTCTTCGGCGCCACCGTCACCTATGCGCGGGAGGACGATTCGGAGGTCACCGTCACCATCGTCGGCGTAGACGAGACGGATCTCGACCGCGGGCACATCTCCTGGGTCTCGCCGGTGGCGCGGGCGCTGCTGAAGGCCCGGGTGGGGGATCTGGTGAAGCTGCGCACCCCGGCGGGGCCGGAGGAGCTGGAGGTGGTGGCGATCCGCTATCCGGCGCCGGGCGCAGCCTAGGCTCGCTTTCGCGCGAGACGGCGCAGGGGCGCGCCGTATTCCCCTGGCGGAGGCGGACGGCCGGCGCCATGCTGCCCGGCGTGGCCTTGCCCGCCACCGATGGAAACGCCGGAACCTTCCAGCCATGTCGCAGCACGCCGTCCGCCCGCCCGCCACGCCGGGACTCCGGCTGCGCCTGGGCACCGCCTGGGGCGGCCTCTCGCCGACGCTGCGGGGCATGGTGTGGATGGGCCTCTCCGGCCTGCTGTTCAGCCTGCTCAACGCCATCATGAGCGGCATGACGCGGGAGATGCATTCCTTCCAGGCGCAGTTCCTGCGCTACGCCTTCGGCTTCGCGGTGATGCTGCCGCTGCTCTGGCGGGAGGGGCCGCGCGCCTATGCGCCGAACGGCCTCTCCGGCCAGCTCTGGCGCGGCGTGGTGCACACGGCGGGGCTGCTGCTGTGGTTCCTGGCGCTGCCGCACATCCCGCTGGCCGATGTCACGGCGCTGGGCTTCACCGGGCCCATCTTCATCATGGTCGGCGCCGTGCTGTTCCTGGGCGAGAAGGTGGTGGCGGCGCGCTGGGTGGCGGCGCTGGTGGGGCTGGTCGGGGTGGCCATCGTGCTGGCGCCCAAGCTCTCCGGCGGCGGCGGGCTGTGGAACCTGGTGATGCTCTCCGCCTCGCCGCTCTTCGCCGCCTCCTTCCTCATCACCAAGGCGCTGACGCGGCGGGACCGGCCGGATGTCATCGTCATGTGGCAGGCCATCACCATCTCGCTGTTCACGCTGCCCTTCGCGCTGGCCTCCTGGCAGGCGCCGACGCTGGTGCAACTGGCCTGGTTCGCGGTGGCGGGGCTGCTCGGCACGCTGGGCCACTGGTGCCTGACGGAGGCGTTCCGCCTCGCGGACGTCTCCGCCACCCAGCCGATCAAGTTCCTCGACCTCGCCTGGGCGGCGATGCTGGGCTTCCTGCTGTTCGGCGACATCCCCGGCTGGACCACGCTGGCCGGCGCCCTGGTGATCTTCGGCTCGGCGAGCTGGATGGCCCGCCAGGAAGCGCGCGCGCCGAAAGCGTGAGGGGCGCGGGCCGCCGGCCACGCCCCCCCCGAGGCTCAGTTGCTGGCAACGCCCGCCAGGGTGAGGATGGTGCCGAGCGCCGTGGCGATCCCCTTCACGCTGGCCGTCTGCTCCACGTCGATCCATTCCTCCAGCGAGTGCTCCCGCCCGCCGCTGCCGCCGGTGCCCAGCGTCACGGCCGGGATGCCGAGGCTGATCGGGATGTTGCTGTCGGTGGAGGAGGCCTCGTGCTTCAGCGCGTAGCCCTGGGCGCCGATGGTGGCCGCCGCGACGCGGGCGATGCGGCTCTCGCGCGCCGTGGTGCCGGCCGGGCGGTCGCCGATCTGCTTCACCTCGACGCGGATCTCGCCGCGCGCCGTGTCGCGCGCCGCGTTCTCGTCCGCCGCCGCCTGGGGCAGCGTCTCCAGGAAGCGCGCCTCCAGCACCGCCAGCGCCTCGGCCGAGGCGGAGCGGAGATCGACCTCCATCCACATCGCCTCGGGGATGGCGTTGATCGAGGTGCCGCCGCCGATGCGGCCGATGGAGAAGGTGGTCTTGGGGTGGGCGGGCACGCGGATGCGGCCGAGGTCGTCCGCCGCGCGGGCCAGGGCGAAGGCCGGGTTCACCAGCCCGAAGGCGCCGAAGGAATGCCCGCCGGGGCCGCGGAAGGTGATGCGGTAGCGCTTGCTGCCCACCGCCCCATGCACCAGCCGGGCGGGGTCGATGCCGTCCATGGCGATGAAGCCGGCCACCTGGTCGCGCCAGCGGTTGGCGCGGAAGAAATGCTTCACGCCGCGCAGGTCGCCGGCGCCTTCCTCGCCCACCGAGGCCAGCAGCAGCAGCCCGGCGCGGGTGCGGATGCCCGCCGCGTCCAGCGCCCGCGCCATGGCCAGCAGCACGGCCAGGCCGCGCGTGTCGTCGCCGACGCCGGGGGCGCGCAGGATGGTGCCCTCGCGCTTCACCGTCACGTCGGTGCCCTCGGGGAACACCGTGTCGAGATGCGAGCAGAGCACGATGACGCCGGCCGAGGGGTCGGTGCCCGGGCGCAGCGCGGTGACGTTGCCTTCCTCGTCGGTCTCCACCTGCTCCAGCCCCTGGTCGCGCAGCAGGCCGGCATAGGCGGAGGCGCGCGCCGCCTCGCCGAAGGGGGGCGAGGGAATCTGGGTGAGCGCGATGAGCTGCTGCACGAAGCGGTCGTGGTCCGCCTCCAGCGCCGCCACGATGCGGGCGAAGGCGGGGCTGGCCAGCAGATCCTGCACCTCGGCGGCCGGGTCGGCGCCGCCGGTGGCGGTGAGCAGGGCGCGCAGGGCAGGGGCGGCGTCGTCGGGCATGGGAGTCGGGCCTCGGCAATCAGGGGTCGGAAAAGGGCGCGGACGTTCCGCCCGGGCGCGCGCCGGGTCAAGGGGGCGGGCCGGGGATGCGGCCGGCCCCCATGAGCCGGCCCTCGTGAGCCGGCGGGCGCCGCCCCGCTCAGCTTGCCTTGATGCCGGCGCGGGCGATCAGCGCCTCCCACTTCTCGATCTCGGCGCGGAGGAAGGCGGCGCTGCTCTGCGGCGTGCTGTCGGACACGATGTTCATGGCCTGCTTGCGCAGCGTCTGCTGCACGCCCTGCTGCGCCATCACGGCATTGATGGCGCGGTTCAGCGTGGCCACGGTCTCCGCGGGCGTGCCGGCGGGGGCCAGCACCATGTGCCAGGTGAAGGATTCATAGCCCGGCACCGTCTCGGCCACGGTGGGCAGGTCCGGGTAGAGGGGCGAGCGCTCCCGCGCCGTGATGGCGAGACCGCGCATCTCGCCGCGCTCGATGAAGGGCATGCCGCTGGAGATGACATCGACCATCATCGCGACATTGCCGCTCAGCAGGTCCGGCATGGCGGCGGTGGAGCCACGGTAGGCCACGTGGTTGACCTCCAGCCCGCCGGCCATCGCCAGCAGCAGCTCGGTGGCGAGATGGATGGAGCCGCCATTGCCGTTGCTGGCGTAGTCGTACTTGCCCGGATTCTCGCGGAACAGCTTCAGCAGCTCGGGCAGGCTCCGGGCCGGCACCGCCTTGTTCACCATCACCACGTTGTGGATGCGGCCAATATGCGCGACGGGCTGGAAATCCGCGACCGGATCGAAGGGCAGATGCGGGAACAGGGCGCGCGCCACCGAATGCCCGACGGTGGTGTAGAGCAGGGTGTGGCCATCCTTCGGCGCCTTGGCCACCGCGTCGCTGGCGACGATGACGCCGGAGCCGGTGCGGTTCTCCACCACCACCCGCTGGCCGAGGGATTTCGAGAGTTCATCCGCCACGAGGCGGGCGGGCAGGTCGGTGGGGCCGCCGGCCGAGAAGGGCACCAGCAGGCGGATGGGCTGGCTCGGCCACGCGGCGGCCTGGGCGCGCGCGGCGGCGGGCCACAGGGCGGGCGCCGCCAGCGGGGCGAGGGCGGGGAGGCGCAGAAGCGTACGGCGATGCATTGGAAGGCCTTTGCGGTTCGGGAGTCGCGCGGGCCGTGTCGGGCGTGTTTTTTTATGGGTGGGCCGCGCCCCGGAACCGGGGCGCGGCCGGGCCGTTCAGGTGCCGACGCGCAGCGGCGCGCCCAGCTTGCGCAGGCAGGCGATGACCGAGAGCGCGGTGATCTTCCCCGTCTTGGGATTCTCGCTCGGGATGTTCTCGATGGTCATGGAGAAGCTGGCCGAATCCGCCTCCACCTCGATGCGGTGGGTGTTGCGGGTCAGCGCCGGGTCCGCCCAGATCTCCAGGCTGGTGCGGTCCGGCCCGATGCCGGCGAGCGAGAGCGCCACCGCCACGTTGAGGTTGGCGGGGAAGCCGATGGCGGCCTCCCGCGGAGTGCCCTGGAAAATCCGCAGCGGCTCGCGGATATCCTCGATCCGGATGCCGTGCTCCTCCAGATAGGGGGCGCCCACCAGCCCGCGCACCGGCTTGCGGGTGATCATGCGCACCGCGTGGATCTCTCCCTCGGCGGCGGCGGAGACGGCATCCAGCCCAAGCAGCGCGCCGGTCGGCACGATGATCTGCCCGCCATGGCGGCGCGCCGCCTCGACCAGCCCCTCATGCGAGAGCAGCGCGCCGGCGCTCAGCACCACCGCCTTCTTGCCAGCCTCGACGAAGGGGCCGACGATCTGCGGCAGCAGCGCCGCCGGCGCGCACTCCACCACCAGGTCCGCCAGCGGCGGCAGCTCGGCGATGTCGACCACCGGCACAGGGTGGCGCAGCGTAGACAGGGTCCGCGCCGCCTTGGCCTTGTCCCGCGCTGCGACGGCGGACAGCTCGCAGCCGGGAATGCCGGCATCCAGCGCCTCGGCCAGGCGCTGGCCCACCGCCCCGAGTCCGGCGATGGCGACCCGCAGCGGGCGGGGCCGCGGCTGTGACATGACATTCATCCTGTATACCTCTCGGTGGTGAGCAGAGCGCCGGGGCAGGATACTGGCAAACGAATTCCCGGTCGGCGATGCATGCGCTAGGCTCATGCATGGCCCGGCGAACCCTTCCCCCCCTTGCGGCGCTGCGCGGCTTCGACGCCGCGGCGCGCCACCTCTCCTTCACCGGCGCGGCGGCCGAGCTGGGGCTAACCCAGGGCGCCGTCAGCCGGCAGGTGAAGGCGCTGGAGGAGGATCTCGGCCAGCCCCTGTTCCGGCGCCTAACCCGCCGCATCGTGCTGACGCCCGAAGGCGCCGCCTTCCACCGCGCCGTGGAGGAGGCGCTGGCGCTGCTGGCCGAAGGCGCTGGGCGGCTGCGTGGCGGGCCGCCGCGGCGGCTGACGCTCTCCGCCCTGCCGACCATCGCCTCTGCCTGGCTGATGCCGCGGCTGGATGGCTTCGCACGTCGGCATCCGGGGCTGGAGGTGCGGCTGCTCTCCTCCATCGAGCCGGTCTCGCTGGCGGGAGGGGAGGCGGACCTGGCGATCCGCGTCGGCCGGCTGCCGGGTCAGCCGCAGCACCGGCTGGCGCCGCGCATCGAGCTGGAGATGGTGCGGGACTGGCGCGGGCTGGAGGCCATGCCCTTCCTGCCGGATGTGCTGGTGCCTGTCTGCCGCGCCGAATGGCTGCCGAACGGTCCGCTGGAGCCTGCCGCCCTGGCAGCCCTGCCGCTGATCCATGTCTCCACCCGCCGCCATGCCTGGCCGGACTGGCTGCGCGCCCAGGGTGTGCGCCTGGCCCCGCAGCGCGTGCAAGGCGGCCTGTCCTTCAGCCATTTCTTCATGGCGCTGGAAGCGGCGCGGAAGGGGCAGGGCGTGGCGCTGGTGCCGGACATCCTGCTGCCCGGCAACCTTCCGCAGGAAGGACTGGCCGTGGCGGGCACGGCGCGTATCGCCAGCGCGGGAAGCTATGTGCTGCTACGGCAGGACAGCCGCAAAGGAGAGGGGCCGCTCGATGCGCTGCATGGCTGGCTGCTGGCGGAAGCGCGGCGGAGCCTGATGGATACGCACCCGGGCCGCGAGGGAAGCGAAGCCCAAGGAAATTACGCCGCCAATGGGGGGGGGCGGGACGTAATTTTCGGTAAGCTAACGGCCTCGGAAGGATTTGCCAAGGCCAAGCAAGGCCAAGGCAGCAACCCACGCGAAAACGGCCCGGCGGCAATGCCACCGGGCCGTTCTTTCGCCGCGCTGCGTCAGGCCTTGGCTGGCCGCCTTAGCTGGCCGCCTCCGGCGCGTGCTCATTCTCTCCGTCGCCGTCCGGCCGGCCGTCATCGGGCTTGGGCAGGGCGGGGAGAGGCGCCTCAATGAACTCGAAGGTGAGGCTGTCATCCTTCTTGCCCACCTTGACCGCGCCACCCTTGGCCAGCTTGCCGAAGAGCAGTTCCTCGGCCAGCGGCTTCTTGATGTATTCCTGGATGACGCGGGCCAGCGGCCGCGCGCCATACAGGCGGTCGTAGCCCTTCTCGGCCAGCCACTCCTTGGCGGCGGAGGACAGCTCGATGGTGACGTTGCGGTCCGCGAGCTGGGCTTCCAGCTGCATCACGAACTTCTCCACCACGCTGCCGACGATCTCCGGCGTCAGGTTGCCGAAGGGCACCACGGCGTCCAGGCGGTTGCGGAACTCGGGGGTGAACAGGCGCTTCACCGCCTCCTCATCCTCGCCCTTCCGCTCCTCGCGGCCGAAGCCGATGCCGTTCTTGGCCATGTCGGCGGCACCGGCATTGGTCGTCATGATCAGGATGACGTTGCGGAAATCGACCGTCTTGCCGTTGTGGTCGGTCAGCTTCCCGTGGTCCATCACCTGCAGCAGGATGTTGTAGAGGTCCTGGTGGGCCTTCTCGATCTCATCCAGCAGCAGCACCGCATGCGGATGCTGGTCGATGCTGTCGGTCAGCAATCCGCCCTGGTCGAAGCCGACATAGCCCGGCGGCGCGCCGATCAGCCGGCTGACGCTGTGCCGCTCCATGTACTCGGACATGTCGAAGCGGATCAGCTCGATACCGAGCGTCTTGGCGAGCTGCTTGGCCACCTCGGTCTTGCCGACACCGGTGGGGCCGGAGAAGAGATAGTTGCCGATCGGCTTCTCCGGGTCACGCAACCCGGCGCGGGACAGCTTGATCGCGGCGGAGAGGGCCTCGATCGCGTTGTCCTGGCCGAACACCATGGCCTTGAGGTCGCGCTCCAGGTTCCGCAGCGTCTCCTTGTCGTCGGTGGAGACGCTCTTGGGCGGGATCCGGGCGATCTTGGCGACGATGTCCTCCACATCCTTCAGGGTGACGGTCTTCTTCCGCTTCCCCTCGGGCTGGAGCATGCGCGAGGCGCCGACCTCGTCGATGACGTCGATCGCCTTGTCCGGCAGCTTGCGGTCGTGGATGTACTTGGCCGAGAGCTCGACGGCGGCGCGGATCGCCTCCGGCGTGTACTTGACCTTGTGGTGCTTCTCGTAATTGACCTTCAGCCCGGTCAGGATCTTCACCGCGTCCTCGACCGTCGGCTCGTTGACGTCGATCTTCTGGAAGCGGCGGACCAGGGCGCGGTCCTTCTCGAAGTAGGTGCGGTATTCCTTGTAGGTGGTGGAGCCGATGCAGCGCAGCGTGCCCTGGGCCAGGGCCGGCTTCAGCAGGTTGGAAGCATCCATCGCGCCACCGGACGTCGCGCCCGCACCGATCACGGTGTGGATCTCGTCGATGAACAGGATGGAGCCGGGCTGCTGCTCCAGCTCGTTCACCACGGCCTTCAGCCGCTCCTCGAAGTCGCCGCGGTAGCGGGTGCCGGCGAGCAGGCTGCCCATGTCGAGCGCGAAGATGGTGGACTTGGCCAGCACCTCCGGCACGTCGCCCTCGATGATCCGCTTGGCCAGCCCCTCGGCGATGGCGGTCTTGCCGACGCCCGGGTCGCCCACATAGAGCGGGTTGTTCTTGGTGCGGCGGCAGAGGATCTGGATGGTCCGCTCGATCTCGGAGTCGCGCCCGATGAGCGGGTCGATCTTGCCCTGCTGCGCCTTCTTGTTGAGGTTGACGCAGTAGTTGGAGAGCGCGTCCTGGCCACGGCGGCCCTGCGGCTTCTCCTCCTTCTCCGCGCCTTCCTCGGCACCCGAGGCGGTGCTGGGCGGGTTGCCCTGCACCGGGCGGCTGGTGCTGCGGCCAGGGGCCTTGGCGATGCCATGGCTGATGAAGTTCACCGCGTCCAGCCGCGTCATGTCCTGCAGCTGCAGGAAGTAGACGGCATGGCTCTCCCGTTCGCTGAACAGGGCGACGAGCACATTGGCGCCCGTCACCTCGTCGCGGCCCGAGGATTGCACATGGATGGCGGCGCGCTGCACCACCCGCTGGAAACCAGCGGTCGGCTTCGGGTCGCCGGAGCGTTCGGTGACGAGCCCGGCGAGATCCTTGTCCAGGAACTCGGCCAGGTCGCGCTTCAGCTTGTCCTGATCGACCCCGCAGGCGCGCAGCACGGTGGCGGCGTCGGTGTCGTCGACGAGGGCAAGGAGCAGGTGCTCCAGCGTGGCGTATTCGTGGCGGCGTTCATTGGCCAGCGCCAGCGCACGGTGGAGCGTCTGCTCAAGGTTGCGGGACAGCATGCGGTGTGACGCTCCCCTTCCAGGAACGGCACCGGGTATGGAAGGGTCCGGCGCCGCAAGACAGGGTCTTTCGACCCAGGATAGCCGTAATGTGGTCTCGCTCCCCTATGACGGCGAGGGGTATTCTAAGTTTCACTAGGTTACACAGAGATGATCACGCCCCGCATCATTCCTTTTTGCCCCATCATTCCTTTTCGATGGTGCACTGCAGCGGGTGCTGGTTCTGCCGGGCGAGGTCCATCACCTGGGTGACCTTGGTCTCGGCCACCTCGTAAGTATAGACGCCGCACACCCCCACGCCACGGCGGTGGACATGTAGCATGATGCGCGTCGCCTCCTCGCGGTTCTTCTGGAAGAAGCGCTCGAGCACGTGCACCACGAACTCCATGGGCGTGTAGTCGTCGTTCAGCATCAGCACCTTGTACATGGCAGGCTTGCGCGTGCGCGGGCGTGCCTTGACCACGACGCCGGTATTCGTGCCGTCCTGCGAGCCGCCCTGGCCGCCATTGCCATTGTTGCCGGGGCCGTTGTTGTCGCTGTCCTGATCCGGGCGCTTGTCCTGGTCCGTCATGTCACTGCTGCCGGCTTGCCGGTTGTCTGCTGCACCCAATGGGCTGTCCGTCCGTAATCGGGGGGAGGGGTCTGGAATCCGCCACTGGACCCCGCTCCTCGCGCCCATGATGCCCGAGAATATCGGACGGGCGGGGCCAAGGTGAAGGGCCGAGCATGTCGATGACGATGGAAAAGCGCCACCACGCCGTAAAAGCGCCAGGGCATGGGCCGGGCTGGCGGGCGCGGGGCGGGCGCGGCGCGCACGC
>NZ_JCACVY010000119.1:0-14242 GCF_058833935.1 Roseomonas sp. TS2
TCGCCTTCTGGCTGCTGCTGGCGCACATCCCGGTGGGGCTGCTGCTGCTGCCCTTCTTCCCGCCGCCCCGCCTGCTGCCGGACGCGCCCACCGTGCTGGCGCTGGTCTTCCTCGGCCTGGCCAACGGGGCGGCGCATTTCCTCTTCGCCCGCGCCTTCGCCATCGCCCCCGTCTCGGTGCTGGCGCCCTTCGAGTACACCACCCTGGTCTGGGGGCTGGTGCTGGGGCTGCTCATCTGGGGCGAGTTCCCGGCCGCCGCCACGCTGGCGGGGGCGGGCATCGTCATCGCCGCCGGGCTGTACAACCTGCACCGCGAGCGGGTGCGCGCGCGAGAGGCCCGCATGCGGGCGGCCCGCTGATGCCGCTGCGCCACGATGTGCGCCGCGGCGCGCTGATGATGCTGGGCGCCACCGCGCTGTTCACCGTCATGGGCGCGCTGGTGAAGGCGCTGGGGGACCGCATCCCCTTCCCGGAGCTGATGTTCTTCCGCAACGCCCTGGCCCTGCCGGTGGTGCTGCTGATCGGGCTCAGGCGGCATGTCACGCTGCGCACGCGGCGCTTCCCCGGCCATGTGGCCCGCGCGCTGACCGGCACGGCGGCGATGAGCTGCTCCTTCTTCTCCCTCACCGTGCTGCCGCTGGCCGAGCAGACGGCGCTGACCTATTCCACGCCGCTCTTCGTCACCATCCTCTCCATCCCCTTCCTCGGCGAGCGGCCGGGCATCCACCGCTGGGGCGCGGTGATCGCGGGCTTCGTCGGCATCCTGATCATCGCCATCGGGCAGGGGGCCTTCGGCGCGGCGCATGTGGTGCCGCCGGGCATGCCGGAATGGATCCTCTGGGCCGGCTTCGCCGCCGCCGCCGTGCACGGGCTGTTCTCCGGCCTCACCACCATGCTGGTGCGCCAGCTCTCCGGCACCGAGAGCAGCGCCACCATCGTGCTGTGGCAGTCGCTGCTGATGACCGGCTTCAGCCTGCTGGCGCTGCCCTTCGTCTGGGTCACGCCCACATTGGCCGACCTGCCGCTGCTGCTCGGCATCGGGCTGCTGGGCGGCCTCGCGCAGGTGCTGCTCACCGAGGCCTATGCCAGCGCCCAGGTCTCCTCGCTCGGCCCCTATTCCTACACCGCGCTGGTCTGGGCGATGCTGCTGGGCTGGGTGGTGTGGGGCTACGTGCCCGGCCCCGCCATGCTGGCCGGCTCGGCGCTGATCGTCGCCGCCGGGCTCTACATCCTGCACCGTGAGATGAAGCGGAGGCACGCATGAGCATTCCCTTCCTGAAGGACGACCCGCTGCCCACCGGCGCGGTGGAGGAGCTGGGCCGCTTCGGCGGCACCCGGCTGCGCCGCATCCGCTGCGGCAATCCGGGGCCGTTCACCTTCCTCGGCACCAACACCTACCTGATCGGCGAGGGGCGGGTGGCGGTGCTCGACCCCGGGCCGGAGGACGCGGCGCACCATGCCGCCCTCCGCGCCGCCCTGGCGGGGGAGACGGTCAGCCACATCCTGGTCAGCCACACCCACCGCGACCACTCGCCCGGCGCCGCAGCGCTGCGGGCGGCGAGCGGCGCGCCGACGCTCGGCTTCGGCCCGCACCAGACGCCGCCCGAGGTCGGCGGCGAGGGGGCGGACCACGCCTTCACCCCCGACATCGCCCTGCCCGATGGCGGCACGGTGGCGGGCGAGGGCTGGCGCCTCGCCGCGTTGCACACGCCGGGGCATTGCGCCAACCACCTCTGCTTCGCGCTGGAGGGGGCGGGCGTGCTATTCTCGGCCGACCATGTGATGAGCTGGTCCACCAGCGTCGTCAGCCCGCCGGATGGCGACATGGCGGCCTACATGGCGGGCCTCGCCCGGCTGGCGGCGCGGCCGGAGGCGCTGTTCCTGCCCGGCCACGGCGCGCCCCTGCCGGAGCCCGCGCGCTTCACCCGCGCCCTGCTGGCGCACCGCCAGGCGCGCGAGGATTCGCTGCGCGCGGCGCTGGCCGAGGGGCCGGCCACGGTGGCGGCGCTGGTGCCGCGCCTCTACGGCGCGCTGGACCCGCGGCTGGTGCCCGCCGCCGGGCGCAGCCTGCTCGCGCATCTGCGCAAGCTGGAGGCGGAGGGGCTGGCGCGGCCGGAGCCGGGGAGCGGCGCCTGGGCGGCGGCGGGCTGAGTGGCCCACGCCGGCCGGCGAGGCCGGGGCAGGGCGGGGCCTTGCAACCACGCCGGCACCGCCTCATTCCTCGGAAGTGCGATTCGCTCTGGAGGGACTCCGTTCATGTCGCGCCTTGCCTTGCTGATGGCCATGCTGACACTCGCGGCGGCGGCGATGCCGGCGCGGGCCCAGGGCCCAGGGCCACACCAGGGGCCATACCAGGGGTCATATCGGGGGCCGGACCCCTCCTTCACCGTGCTGAACAACACGCCGGTGCCGGTGGAGCGGCTCTTCGCCAGCGCCGCCGCCGCGCGCGACTGGGGGCATGACCGGTTGGCCGGCGCCCCCCTGCCGCCCGGCGCCGCCCGCCCCATCCGGCTCGACCCGCGCGCCGGCTGCGTGATCGACCTGCGCGCGGTGCAGGCCGATGGCGCGGTGCGCGACCTGCGCGGCATCGACACCTGCGCCACGCCGCGCGTGGTGCTGGGCCCGCCCCTGCCGCATGTGCTGCTGCTGGAGAATCGCGGGCGGCAGGTGGTGACCCTGGCCTATGTCTCCCCCGCCGGGCAGCGGGACTGGGGCATGGACCGGCTGGAGGGGCGGCCGCTGCTGCCCGGCGCCAGCCTGAGCCTGCCGCTGCCGCCCGGCGAATGCCTCTTCGACATCCGCGCCGTGACCGGGCGCGGCGCGCCGGTCGACCATCGCGGCGTCGATCTCTGCATCCAGCCGCGGCTGGTGCTGCGGTGAGGCGGCACCGGCTCCTGCCGCTCGCCCTGCTGGCGCTGCTGGCGCCCGTCTTACCCGCTTCGGCCCTGGCCCAGACCGGCGCGCCGGACGAGAGGAGGGAGGAGCTGGACGGCTCCTTCAACCTGACCAACCGCAGCGGCCGGCTGATCGAGCGGCTCTACGCCTCGCCCATCCGCACCCGGCAATGGGGCGAGAACCGGCTGGGCGCCGAGGGGCTGGCGGCGGGCGGGGAACTCGCCATCCGCATGCCGCCCACCGGCGGCTGCCGCACCGATCTGCGCTTGGTCTTCGAGGGCGGACTGACGGAGGAGCGGCGCGATATCGACACCTGCCGCGACCGCGACGTGGTGATCGGCACCCCGGCGCGCACCGGGGGGCTGCGCGCCGGCGCCGACGGCCCCGCCGCCGTGGCGCAGGGCAATCCCAGCTTCGCCCTGGTGAACGATGGCAGCCGCGCCATCCGCGAGCTCTACGCCTCGCCCACCAGCAGCAATGACTGGGGCGAGGACCGGCTCGGCCGCGACACCGTGCCACCGGGCGGCCGCATGACGATCCGGCTGCCGGAGGGCGCCTGCGCCTACGACCTGCGCGTGGTGTGGGCGAATGGCCGCGCCGAGGAGCGCCGTGGCCTCAACCTGTGCGAGACGGATGAGCTGAGCTTCCGCTGAGCGCGGGCCGGCCCTCAGGCCAGCAGGTTGAAGAGGGGCTGCGGCGTGTCGCCTTCCCCGGCCTGGAAGCCCAGGAGGGCCTGCGAGAATTCGAGCGGCGGCGTGTACGCTTCCGTACCCTTGAGGGCCGTGGCGCCGAGCCGGAGTTGCCCCTGCTGCTGGAGCCCGCGCAACAGGGCCGCGCTGTCATCGGCGCCGTCTGCGGGAGACGAGATGGCGGAGGCGTCGATATTGACCAGAGGGGAAGGCCCGGCCGGCCGGGACGCCGCTCGGGGGCGCCGGGCGCCAGGCGGCCGCCCGGTTCCCGCGGGCGGGTCCGTGCCGCGCCGCCGCACCCTGCCCGGCGGGCCAACCCAAGGCTGGCGATGCACCGGTGGTCAGTAGGACAGGCTGAGGAGCGCGCCCGGGTTCTGCCACGCCAGGCCATAGCCGTTCACGGCCTGCCGGCTCTGCACCGTGATCAGCTTGGCGCCCTCCGCCACCATGTCGGATTCGGCCAGCTTGCCGGAGCCGGAGGCGCCCTGCGCGCCGCCGGTGGCGACCGGCATCAGGGACGGCATGGCCCGGCTTGTGGACCGGGGCGCTGTCTCGGCCCTTTCCAGCGTCACCTGCGGCGGGCCGAATTCTCCCCCACCATCCGCCAGACGCTCGCTCCGCACCGAATAGGTGTAGAGGATGCCCTGGCTGCTGTCCTCGACCTTCACGACGCGGGTGGAAACCTCATAGGTCGTGGCGGTGGCTTCCCCCAGGACCTCATAGTCCTGGCCGCCCACGGTCATGATGGTGGAGGGCCGGGGGCTCCACACCTGCTGCCGCGTGCGGCTCTCCTGCGCCGAGACGACGCTGAGCTCGGGCTTCTCCGCGAAACTGGTGTCGCCGGCGGCCAGCTTCTCCGAGATGTAGGCGGCCGTGGGGGAGTCGAGGCGGATCGGCGCGGGGGCGCCGTTCGCGCCGGCGTTCTGTGGGGCCTTCTGCGGCACCGGCAGGTTCTGCAGCACCGCGGCCGGAGAAGCGGTGCCACTGCCGGGCGAGGCGGCCGCGGGCTGGGGCTTGGCCGGGGACGGGGCTGGTGCCGGAGCCGGGGCCGGGGCCGGCCGCAGCGCCAGGAGTTTGGCGGCGCTGTACTGGCTCGCGATCTGGCTCAGCCTGCTGGTGGCGCCGGAGGAGGCCACGGCGCCCGCGGGGACGGTCAAGCTCATCTGTGGTGTCGATCCTGCTGCCTGCCGCCGCGCCGGGCGGCGCAGGGGGAGGGAAACCCGCCGGTTTCCTACCGGGCCGGAGCAGGATCGGTATCAAGAAACTCTTAAAAAAGTACCAATAATAAGATTGGTCTCATTGGGTGAAGTGCCGGGGAGGCGGGCTCCCCGGCACCGGGCCGACGCCCTCAGGCCGCCTGCGCCGTGACGATGGCCTTCCACACCACCTCCGGCGTCGCCGGCATGTCGAGATGGGTGATGCCCTGGTCGGAGAGGGCGTGCACCAGCGCGTTCATGATGGCGGGGGGCGAGCCCACCGCGCCGGCCTCGCCCGCGCCCTTCACGCCGAGCGGGTTGGTGGTGCAGGGGATCTCCACCAGTTCCACCTCGATGTCCGGCAGGTCGCTGGCGCGCGGCAGGGCGTAGTCGTTGAGGCTGGCGGAGAGCAGCTGGCCGCTCTCCGGGTCGTAGGCGGTGCGCTCCATCACCGCCTGGCCGATGCCCTGCGCCACGCCGCCATGCACCTGCCCGCGCACGATCAGCGGGTTCAGCGCGTGGCCGACATCGTCCACCACGATGTAGCGGGCGGTCTCCACATGGCCCGTCTCCGGGTCCACCTCGACTTCGGCGATGTGGCAGCCATTGGGGAAGGTGTGCGCCGGGATGGCGGCCACCTCGGCGGCGTTGAGCAGCGTCGCTGCCTCGCCGCGCGCGGCGCGCTCGCGCTGCTTCGCCGCGAGTTCGAGGATGCCGATGCCGCGGTCCGTGCCGGCGATGGCGAAGCGGCCGGTGCTGAACTCGATGTCGGCCGGCGAGGCTTCCAGCACCTCGCTCGCCGCCTGCTTGCCCTTCTCGATGACGGTGGTGGCGGTGGCCAGCAGCGCCGTGCCCTCGGAATAGAGCGAGCGCGCGCCGCCGGTGCCGCCGCCGGTCGGGATCTCGTCGGAATCGCCCTGGATGACGCGGATCTTCTCGACCGGGATGCCCAGCTCATGCCCGGTGATCATGGCATAGGCCGTCTCGTGCCCCTGGCCGGTGGACTGGGTGCCGACCAGCACCTCCACCATGCCGTCCTCGGCGAAGCGCATCTCGGCGCGCTCCGAGGCGTCGCCGCCCGTGGCCTCCAGGTAGTAGGCCATGCCGATGCCGCGCTTCTTCCCGCGCCTGGCGGATTCCGCGCGCCGCGCCGCGAAGCCGTCCCAGTCCGCCTTGGCCAGCGCCGTGTCGAGCACCTGGGCGAACTCGCCGGAATCGTAGGTCTGGCCGACCGGGGTTTTGTGCGGCATGGCGCTGGCGGGCACCATGTTGCGTCGGCGCAGCTCGATGCGGTCGATCCCCGTCTCGCGCGCCGCGGCGTCGATCAGGCGCTCGACCAGGTAGTTGCTCTCCGGCCGCCCGGCGCCGCGGTAGGCATCGACCGGCACGGTGTTCGTCATGATGCCGAGCACGTTGGCCCAGATCGCCTGGAAGCCATAGACCGAGGCCAGCACCTTGGTGCCCGCCCCGCAGGGGATGAAGGGCGCGAAGGTGGAGAGGTAGCCGCCCATGTCGGCGTAGTTCCTGGTGCGCAGGGCGAGGAACCTGCCATCCTTGTCCAGCGCCAGCTCGCCCTCGGTGAGGTTGGCGCGGCCTTGCGTGTCGGACTGGAAGGCCTCCATCCGCTCGGAGGCCCACTTCACCGGGCGCTCCAGCTTGCGCGCCGCCCAGCAGCACAGCGCGTACTCGGCGTACATGTAGAGCTTCATGCCGAAGCCGCCGCCGACATCGGGGGTGATGACGCGGAACTTCTCCGGCGGCAGGTTGAACACCGTGTTGGCCAGCAGGTTCTTCACCAGCCAGGAGCCCTGGGTGCCGGCGTGCAGGGTGAACTTGCCGGTGGCGGCGTCATACTCGGCGAGCGCCGCGCGGCCCTCCATGCTGTTCACCACGATGCGGTTGTTCACCACGGTGAGCTTCGTCACATGCGCGGCCTGGGCGAAGAGGGCGTCGGTCGCCTCCCGGTCGCCCGCCGCCCAGTCGAAGCAGACATTGCCCGGCGCGCTGTCCCAGACCTGCGGCTGGCCGGCCTCGGTGGCGCGGGCGAGATCGGTGCAGGCGGGCAGCACCTCGTAATCCACCATCACCGCCTCGGCGGCGTCGCGCGCCTGCTGGACGGTTTCGGCGACGATGAAGGCCACCGGGTCGCCCACATGGCGCACCACGTCGATGGCCAGGCCATAGCGCGGCGTCTCGGCGCGCGGGCTGCCGTCGCGGTTCTTCAGCGGGATGAGGCAGGGGATCTCGCCGAGGCCCTCGGCCTTCCAGTCGGCGCCGGTCAGCACCGCGTGCACGCCGGGCAGGGCGCGCGCGGCCTCGGTGTCGATGGAGAGGATGCGGGCATGGGCGTGCGGGCTGCGCAGCACATGGGCGTGCAGCTGGCCGGGCGCCGCGATGTCGTCCGTGTAGCGCCCGCGCCCCTGCAGCAGGCGGGGGTCCTCGATGCGCCGCACCGGCTGGCTGAGGCCGAATTTCGCCATTGGTTCCGCTCCCCGGATTGTCCCTGCCGCTATCATTGGTCAGGAATCCGGGGAGGGGAAGAGGGACGGCCATGACACCTTGCCGCGTTCCCTCGCGGCGTGCCCCGGCGCGGGATGTCTTGCCGCGCGGGCACGGCGGGGGCAGCTTGCGGCCCCATGTGGTTCCCCAGCCCCCGCACCCTGACGCCGCGGCTCCTCAGCCGCCTGCCCGACCGCCACCGCCAGCCGCGCCGCACCCCCTGGGGCGACGCGAATCGTGGCGGCGCCCTGCTCGACAGCTTCCTCGAAGGCCCCTGCTTCGACGCCGCCGGCAACCTGCTGGTGGTGGACATCCCCTTCGGCCGCGTCTTCCGCGTCGGGCCGCGCGAATGGGAGGTGGTGGCGGAATACGAGGGCTGGCCGAACGGGCTGGCCGCCGGCCCGGCCGGCAGCCTCTACCTCGCCGACCACCGGCACGGGCTGCTGAGCCTGGACGCGGCGACGGGCAGCATCGCGCCGCTGCTGGAGAATGTGGCGGGGGAGGGCTTCCGCGGCCTGAACGACGTGGTGGCCGGCCCCGGGGACA
Organism: Roseomonas sp. TS2; assembly: GCF_058833935.1. Taxonomy (NCBI): domain Bacteria; kingdom Pseudomonadati; phylum Pseudomonadota; class Alphaproteobacteria; order Acetobacterales; family Roseomonadaceae; genus Roseomonas; species Roseomonas sp. TS2. The sequence continues at coordinate 7,826 of NZ_JCACVY010000119.1, forward strand.
GCATCCTCTTCACCGACCAGGGCCAGACCGGGCTGCAGGACCCCACGGGCCGCGTCTGGCGCCTCTGGCCCGACGGCCGGGTGGACTGCCTGATCCGCAACGCGCCGAGCCCCAACGGCCTCGTGCTCGACCGCGCCGGCGCGCATTGCTTCGTGGCGATGACCCGCTCCTGCGAGGTGTGGCGCTTCGCCCTGCGGGCGGACGGGGTGGTGGGCAAGGCGCAGTGCTTCCTGCGCCTGCCCGGCGGGCTGATGGGCCCGGATGGCCTGGCGATGGATGCGCGGGAGCGCCTCTGCGTCGCCAATCCCGGCCATGGGCTGGTCTGGGTGGTGGATGGCTTCGGCGTGCCGGTGTTCGTGGTGGACTGCACGGGCTTCGGCCGGCTGCCCACCAATCTCTGCCTGGCGCCGGACGGCACCACCCTGCTGATCACCGAGAGCCAGAGCGGCAGCGTGCTGGCCGCCGAACTGCCGCCCGGCTGAGGGCACGGGCGGCGGGGCGCCTCAGCCCCGCGGCACGGTCCGCTCCACCAGCCGGCGCAGGCTGAGCCCCTGCACGATGAGGGTGAACACCACCACCACATAGGTGGCGGAGAGGATGGTGGCCTTCTCCGGCGCCTCCGGGATGGAGAGGGCCAGCGCGACGGAAATGCCGCCGCGCAGCCCGCCCCAGGTCAGCACCGGGATGGTGCCGGCCACGAAGCCGTTCCAGCGCGACAGCGCCAGCACCGGCAGCGAGACGGCGACGAAGCGCGCCAGCAGCACCAGCAGGATGGCCGAGGCCGGCAGCCAGCCCAGCAGTGTCTCCGAGCGCAGCACCAGCACCTCCAGCCCGATCAGCAGGAACAGGACGGCGTTCAGGATCTCGTCCACCAGCGTCCAGAAGCCGAACAGGTAGCGCTGGGTCAGGTCGCTCATGGCGTCGCGCTGGCCGCGATTGCCGATGAGGAGGCCGGCCACCACCATGGCGATCGGCCCGCTGGTGCCGAGCCGGGCGGCGAGCGCGTAGGTGCCGGTGACCAGGCCGAGCGAGATCAGCACCTCGACGGGATAGTTGTCGATCACCCGCATGGCCCGGTAGGCGATGTAGCCGGCGGCGAGGCCGAGCAGGGCGCCGCCGATGGCCTCCACCAGGAACAGCTCGGCCACGCCGCTGAAGCCCGCCACGCCATGCCCCGAGCCCACCGCCACCGTCAGCGCGATGGTGAAGATGACGACGCCGATGCCGTCGTTGAACAGCGACTCCCCCGTCATGTCCAGCTCCAGGGAGCGCGGAACCTGCACGGCCTTGAGCGTGCTCAGCACAGCCACCGGGTCGGTCGGGCTGATCAGCGCGCCGAAGACGAAGGCCCAGGGCAGCGGCAGGCCGATGCCGGCGAGCGAGGCCAGGCCCCAGAAGCCGAGGCCGACGATGGCCGTGGAGAGCAGCACCCCCACCGTCGCCATGACGCCCACCGCCCAGGCCCGCTCGCGCAGCGCCGAGAGGTCCACATGCAGCGCGCCGGCGAAGAGCAGGAAGGCCAGCATGCCGTCGAGCACGGTGGTCTGGAAATCCACCTGCCGCACGATGCCGGCGACATCCTCGTAGAGCGGCGTCTCGGGGAAGAGCAGGTCGCCCGCCAGCAGCACCAGCGAGGCGACGAGGCCCATCACCAGCAGCCCCACCGTGTCCGGCAGGCGGAGCAGGCGGTGGTTGGTCCAGGCGAAGACGGCGGTGAGGACGAGCAGCAGCGAGATCAGTTCGAAGGGAGACAGCATGAGGGCCCTCGGCGTGGCTCCGGCCATGCGGGCCGGGTGTGGCGGCGGCCCCGCCCGCCCCCTCGCGGCCCGGCCGGGGATGCTCAGGCCGGAGGCGCCCCGGCGGCCATTCCCTGGGTCGCCCCGCCGGATGGTGGCCTTCTGCGGCCTGGGGTCTCGCGCGGCTGCGTCGCCGCCCTCCGGTGCGTCCGCCTGAGGCGCGGCGGGGCCGGCCGCCACGATGCGATGGGGTTGAGAACCGGCCCGCGACGCGAAGGTTGGTGCGCGGGCCGCGCTCCCGCGGTCACAAAGACGTCGCTGGCCGGGGCGCCCGCCAAGGCGCCGGCCGCCTCAGTGGTGCACGAAGATCGGGCAGGGCGCCTCGCGCAGCAGCTTGCGCGTGGCCGAGCCGAGCAGCAGGGCGCGCAGCCCGGTGGTCTCGTAGGCGCCCATCACCAGCAGGCGGGGGCGGCCATCGGCGGCCTCGGCCAGCAGCAGGTCGGCCGGGCGCTGGCCGGAGACGCCGACGGCGCCCGCCTCCACGCCGTGCGCGCGCAGGTATGCGGCGCCGTCCTCGGCCATCTGGCGGGCGGCCTCGCGCTCCTCGGCGGCGGCGAAGACCTTGGCGCGCACCTCGCCCTCCGGCTTCAGCAGGGCGTAGAGCTGCAGCGTGCGCATGGCGGGGAGGGAGGCGTCATAGGCCACCAGCACCGTGCCGGCCGGGTCGTAATCGGTCATCTCGGCTGGCGGCGGCACCACCAGCAGGGGGCGGGCGCCCTGGTGCAGCAGCGCCTCGATGACGGGGGCGAGGCCGTCCGGCGTCTCCTCCATGCCGAGCGTGCTGTCGCGGCCGATGACAATGACGTCGTGCCGCGCGCCCGCCTTCAGCAGGGCGGGGGCGGGGGCGTCCTCCAGCCGCAGCGTCTCGAAGGGCAGGTCGCCGGCGGCGGCGGCGAAGCGGGCCAGCGCCGCCTCGGCCTCCTCCTCGATGCGCCGCGCCAGGCTGGCGTTGCGCCGCTCCAGGAAGGCGGCGCCGCCCATCGGCACCGCCTCCTGCGCGCCGCTGGTGTGCGGCCGGTCCAGCACCAGCGCGGCGGTGAGGCGGGCGCCGCCGCGCCGGGCCAGGGAGATCGCCAGCTCGCCGGCGGCGGTGGCGCCGGGCGTGTCGTCCAGTGCCACCAGGATGCTGCGGATCATCGGGCGGGTTCCCCCTTCTCTGCCGTGAGTCGGGCGGCAGACTACACCGTGTCGTGGCGCCGGCAGAATTCCTCGGCGGGGAGGGCGCGGATCTCGGGCAGCGCCGCGCGCAGCCGCTCCTCCGGCCAGTCCCACCAGGCGATGCGGGCGAGGGCCGCGCGGATCTCGGCGGGGAAGCGGTGGCGCAGCACGCGGCCGGGGTTGCCCACCACCACCGCGAAGTCCGGCACGTCCTTCGTCACCACCGTGCCGGCGCCGATGGCGGCGCCCATGCCCACCGTGACGCCGGGCAGGATGATGGCGCCGTGCCCCACCCACACATCCGGCCCCAGCGTGACGGGCTTCGCGCGCCGCCAGTCGAAGAAGCCGGCCTCGTCCTCGCCCAGGCCATAGGCGCTGCTGCGGTAGGTGAAGTGGTTCAGCGCCACCCGGTCCAGCGGGTGGTTGCCGGGGTTGATCCGCACCTGCGCGGCGATCGAGCAGAACTTCCCGATCGTCGTGTAGATGATGTCCGAATCGTTCACGACATAGGCGTAGTCGCCCATGCTGCTCTCGGCCATGCGGGTGCGGGCGCCGACCTCGTTCCAGCGGCCGAAGGTGCAGTCCCGCACGCGGGCGGTGGGGTCGATGAAGGGGGCTTCGCCCAGCGCCTTGCGGGCGCTGTCAGGATCCTGGTGCATGGCGCCGGCCTGCCACGCCATCCGCGACAGGCGGATGACGCCGGCATGACAGGCGGATGACGCCGCGCCGCCTCAGGCCGCGAGGCGGCCGTAGGAGAAGAGCGAGAGGTCGTGCCGGCTCGTCCCCGTGGTGGCCAGCTCGGCCAGCGCCTCGCCGATGACGCTGGCGAATTTGTAGCCATGCCCGGAGCAGGGCGAGGCCACCACCACCTCCGGGTGCCCCGGCAGGGTGTCGAGCACGAAATGCTCGTCCGGCGTGTTGGTGAAGAGGCAGGCGGCGAGGCGCAGGGTGGGGCCGTCCGCCGCGGGGAAGGAGGCGCGGATGGCCTCGCGCAGCACCGCCTCGTCCCGCGCCGTGGGCTCGCGCGAAAGGGCATCGGCGTGCCCCTGCTCGCGCAGGTGGTGGTAGAGGCCGATCTTGAAGCCCGGGATGCCCCAGGCCGGGAACTGGTAGAAGTGCCCGAGCGCCGTTTCCATGTTGGAGACGGGGAAGGCGGCGGGGGTGAACAGCGCCGGCTGGCGCGGCTGGAACCAGCCCAGCACCTGCCGCTCCGGCACCGCCCGGCCGCGCAGGCCGGGGATGAGGTCCTCCATCCAGGCGCCGGCCGAGACGATGACACGCCCCGCCTCGTGGCGCCCGTGTTCCGTGACGACGGTGACACGCCCCGGCGCCGGCTCGATGGCCAGCACCTTCTCCCGCGCATGGATTTCGGCCCCCGCCGCCACGGCCAGCGTGGCATGCGCCAGGATGGCGCGCTCCGAGGCGATGAAGCCGCCATCGGGCTGGTGGATGGCGGCATGGCCCTCCGGCAGCCGGTAGCCGGGGAAGCGGCGGTTCACCTCGGCGGCGGTGAGCGCCGCGTGCGGCAGCCCGTGCGCGCGGCAGGCGGCGAGCGAGCCCTGCACGATGCGCCCATCCTCCGGCCCCGCATCGAGGCTGCCGGTGACGAAGAGGAGCTGCTCCCCCGCCAGCGCCTCCGTCTCCCGCCACAGCGCGTAGGCGCGGCGGAGCAGCGGCACGTAGTCCGGGTGCTCGAAATAGGCGAGGCGGATGATGCGGTTGAGCCCGTGCGAGGAGCCCATGGCGTGGCCGAGGTCGAAGCGCTCCAGCCCGAGCACGCGCTGGCCGCGCCGGGCGAGCTGCCACAGCGCCGCCGAGCCCATGCCGCCGAGGCCGATGACGATGGTGTCGTAGGGGGTGCCTTGGGGCATGGTGCCGTCCTCCGGGCCGGGCGCGGGATGCGCGGCATGATGCCCGGCGCCCCGGGAACCGCAAGGCCGAGGGAGGGGGAGCGGGCAAGGGAGCGGGGGCCGCGCTCAGCCCGGCGGGCGGCGCGCCTCGGCCAGCAGCAGCTCGACGAGGGCGGGGAAGCGCTGCCGTAGCTCCTCCAGCCGAAGCCGGTTGGTGCGGCCATTGCCGAGATCGACCTGGCGGATCAGCCCCGCCTCGCGCAGCACGCGGAAATGGTGGGTGCGCGTGGCCTTGGCCACCGGCAGCGCGAAGCCGCCGCAGGGGATGACGGCCCCCGGCTCGGCCGCCAGGGTGAGCACCACCTGGCGGCGCAGCGGATCGGCCAGCGCGGCGAAGATCGCGCCCAGTTCCATCGCCTCTGGCGCCGGGTGGGCAAGCTCCTCCGGCATGGCGCCCCTTTCGTGAAAGGTACGATTTACATCATACCTCAAGCGGTGTGTGATGGCGGTATCCTTTCTGGAGCCGCCCCCCATGTCCACATGCCGCGTTGCCCGCATCGCCGAGTTCGGCCCGGCCGAGGTCCTGCGCGTGGCGGCGGAGGCGCTGCCGCCGCCCGCCCCGGGCGAGGCGCAGCTCCGCCAGACGGCGATCGGCTTCAACTTCATCGACATCTACCAGCGCCGCGGCGTCTATCCGCTGCCCCTGCCGACCGGCCTCGGCTTCGAGGCGGCGGGGGTGGTCGAGGCGGTGGGCGAGGGCGTCTCCGACGTGAAGCCCGGCGACCGGGTGGCCTACATGAATGCCGGCCCCGGCGCCTATGCCGACCGGCGCAACGTGGCCGCCGAGAGGCTGGTGCCGCTGCCGGACACCGTGCCGGACGAGGCGGCGGCGACGCTGCTCTTCAAGGGGCTGACGGCGCAGTACCTGCTGCGCCGCACCCATGCCGTGCAGCCCGGCGACCTGCTGCTGGTGCATTCGGCGGCGGGCGGCGTGGGGCAGATCCTGACGCGCTGGGCGGTGGCGCTGGGCGCCACGGTCATCGGCACCACCGGCTCGCCCGGCAAGCGCGGGGCGGCGCTGGCCGCCGGCTGCGCCGCGGTGATCGACCTCAACGACCCCGACTGGCCGGCGGCCTTCCTGGCGGCGACGGGCGGGCGCAAGGCACGGGTGGTGTACGACGCGGTGGGCCAGGACACGCTGCTGAAGTCGCTGGACTGCGCCGCGCCCTTCGGGCTGGTGGTGTGCTACGGTGCCGCCTCCGGCAAGGCGCCCGCCATCGACCCCGAGCTGCTGAACAAGAAGGGCTGCCTGTTCCTGACGCGCCCCTCGGTCTTCCCGCACAATGCCGACCCCGCCACCTTCCGCGCCAATGCCGCCGACCTGTTCGACGCCATTGCGCGCGGGCATGTGACGGTGACGATCGGCGGCCGCTTCCGGCTCGACGACATCGCCGCGGCACACCGCACGGCGGAGGAGCGCCGCGTCGAGGGGGCCATCCTGATCACGCCCTAGCCTGGGGCAGACCGGCGGCGGTCAGGCTCCGGGACGCCGCGGGGCGGTATCAGTTCCGGGGCGCCGCGTGGCGGCCCTCAGCCCCGCCGGCGCGTGGCAC
>NZ_JCACVY010000120.1:0-14210 GCF_058833935.1 Roseomonas sp. TS2
GCCGGCCGAGGAGCCGACGGCGCGTGGCGGCTTCTTCACCCGGCTGAAGGCGGGGCTCTCGCGCTCCACCGCCAAGCTGACGGACGGGCTGACCGGCCTGTTCACCAAGCGCAAGCTGGACGACGCAGCGCTGGAGGAGCTGGAGGAGGCGCTGATCACCGCCGATCTCGGCGTCGCGGCGGCGCAGCGCATCGTCACCGCCTTCCGCCACACCCGCTTCGGCAAGGAGGTGGGCGACCAGGAGGTGCGCGAGGCGCTGGCCGCCGAGATCGCCACCATCCTGGAGCCGGTGGCGAAGCCCCTGGTGCTGGACGGAGCGAAGCGCCCGCATGTGGTGCTGGTGGTGGGCGTCAATGGCACCGGCAAGACCACCACCATCGCCAAGCTCGGCCAGCAGTTCCGTGAGCAGGGCAAGCGCGTCACCTTCGTGGCGGGGGATACCTTCCGCGCCGCGGCGGTGGAGCAGCTGCAGATCTGGGGCAACCGCACCGGCTGCGCCGTGGTGGCCCCCGCGAAGGAAGGCGCGGACGCCGCCGGCCTGGCCTTCGACGCGCTGAAGCAGGCCCAGGCCCAGGGCACGGAGGTGCTGCTGGTGGACACCGCCGGCCGCCTGCACAACAAGGCCGCTCTGATGGAGGAGCTGCGCAAGGTGGTGCGCGTCATGCGCCGCCTGGACGAGACGGCGCCGCACTCCGTGCTGCTGGTGCTGGATGCCACCACCGGCCAGAACGCCACCCAGCAATGCAAGGTGTTCGGCGAGATGGTGGATGTCACCGGCCTTGTCGTCACCAAGCTAGACGGCTCGGCCAAGGGCGGCATCGTGGTGGCGCTGGCGCAGGAATTCGGCCTGCCGGTGCATGCCGTGGGCGTGGGCGAGAAGGCCGCCGACCTGCGCCCCTTCTCGGCGCGCGACTATGCCCGCTCGCTGCTCGGCCTCGGCTGAGCGGCGCCTAGATTAGAGCAGGATCGCGGCGCGGGGCTGGGGCGCGTGCGCTGCGGCACGGCCCAGGCTTGGAAACCCGAGGGGCTTTGCCTAGGTTTTCCACAGCCCGGGGCGCCTGCCGCGCCCGGCGACCGACTGGGGCGGGCGGCTCGCGCGGCCTCGCCCTGCCCTGATCCATGGCGGAGCCCGACCTTGCCCGATCCGACGCGCATCCCGACAACGCCTGCCCCGCCCGCCACCGGGCCCGTGCCCGGCGGGCTGGCGGCGCTGCGCCAGGCGCACGGCATCCCGGCCCTGCCCGCCGTGCCGCTGCCGCCCGTGCCGGGGGGGCCGATCACGGTGGCCTCCTACAACGTCCACAAATGCGTCGGGCTGGACCGGCGCTTCAACCCGCAGCGCATTGCCCGCGTCATCGCCGAGATGCAGCCGGACATCATCGCGGTGCAGGAGGCGGACAAGCGCTTCGGCCGCCGCGTCGGCCTGCTGGACACGGAGATGCTGCGCGAGGCCGGGCTTTCCCTGGTGCCGGTCTCCCGCCTGCCGGACGGGCATGGCTGGCACGGCAACGCCCTGCTGGTGCGGGCCGGCACGCCGCTGGCGGTGCGCCGCCTGGCCCTGCCGGGGGCCGAGCCGCGCGGCGCCGTCATCACCGAGATGGAGCTGCCGGCGGGCCGGCTGCGCGTCGTCGCGGCGCATTTCGGCCTGCTGCGGCGCTGCCGCGCCCGCCAGGCCGCCGCCATCCTGGAGGCGATCGGCCAGGGCGAGAGCATGCCGACGCTGATGATGGGCGACCTGAACGAATGGCGCCCCGGCCGCCGCTCCTCGCTGCGCGCGCTGGAGGGGCTGTTCGGCACCCTGGCGATGAACCCGGCCAGCTTCCCCTCGCGCATGCCGGTTTTTGCGCTCGACCGCATCCTGGGCTGGCCCCGCGGCGTTGTGCGGGACGTGCAAGTGCATGACACCCCCCTGGCGCGCATCGCCTCCGACCACCTGCCGCTGAAGGCCCGGCTCGACCTCCGCCCGGCGCTGTCGGCCATGCCGCCGGCGGTCGCGGCGGCGGCATGAACGCGGGCGCGCCCCTGGAGGCCCTGGCCAGGGCGCCGCACGCCCCCGCGCAGCCAGTGCTGGCCGGCGCGCCGCCGCCTGTCTCGGACGCCGACACGATGGTCGAGAAGCTGCTCGATGGCGCCCCCACCGGCGTGGCGCTGCTGCCCGGCGGGCTGGAGGCCTTCATGGTGCGCGCCGCCAGCGCCCGCGCCGCCGGCCGCACCCTGGACCTGCAATACTACCGCTGGTCGGACGACATCACCGGCGGCCTCATGGCGCGCGAGGTGCTGTGCGCCGCCGACCGCGGCGTGCGCGTGCGCATGCTGCTCGACGACAGCTACGTGCTGGGGGTGGACCGGCGCATCGCGCTGCTCTCGGCGCATCCGCGCATCGAGGTGCGGCTGTTCAACACCGCCCGGCTGCGCTGGCTGGGGCAGGTGGCGCTGGCGGTGGAATTCGCCCTCGGCGGCTGGCACCTCAACCACCGCATGCACAACAAGGCCTGGGTGGCCGATGGCCGGCTGGCGCTGGTGGGCGGCCGCAACATCGCCGATGCCTATTTCGACGGCGCCGGCGACTTCAACTTCCGCGACCTCGACCTGCTGATCGCCGGCGAGGCCGCGCGGCAGGCCCAGGCGGTGTTCGACAGCTACTGGTCCAGCAGCCTGGCCCGCCCGGTGGAGCAGTTCCGCCTCGCCGCCGGGCTCGGCGCCGCGGCGCTGGCCGCCTTCCGCGCCGAGCTGGATGCCATCCCCGATTCCGGCAAGGCCCGGCCCTATCTGCGCGCCCTAGCCGAGACGCGCCGCCAGTTCCTGGACCAGGAGCGCCCGCTGCTGCCCGCCGCCGACACGGTGCGCGTGCTGGCCGACCCCCCCGCCAAGGCCAAGGGGCGCGGCGTGCCCGGCGGCCTGGCGCCGGCGCTGGACGCGCTGCTGCGCGAGGCGCAGCGGGAGGCGGTGCTGATCTCCCCCTATTTCGTGCCCGGCAAGGCGGGGATGCGGGTGCTGGAGGATCTGGTGCGGCGCGGGGTGCGGGTGACCGTCATCACCAACTCCCTCGCGGCGACGGATGTGGTCGCGGTGCATGCCGGCTATGCCCGCTACCGCCCGCGCCTGGTCGAGCTCGGCATCGACCTCTACGAGCTGAAGCGCAGCGGCGCGCATGGCAGCGGCGTGTTCGGCTCGCGCGGCGCCAGCCTGCACACCAAGGCGCTGATGGTGGACCGCGACCTCGTCTTCGTCGGCTCCTTCAACCTCGACCCGCGCTCGGCCAATTTGAACACCGAGATGGGGGCGGTGGCCCGCCATCCGGGCCTGGCGGAGCAGCTCGGGCTGGAGCAGCACCGCCTCTCCGACCCCGGCCGCAGCTACCGCGTCGGCCGTACCCCGAAGGGGCGCCTGACCTGGACCGATGCCGGCGGCACCACCCTGCACGAGCCGGAGGCGCCCTGGACGCGCCGCCTTCTGGCGCGGCTGGTGCGCTGGCTGCCGATCGAGGCGCAGCTCTAGGGGGCCCGCCCCACGCGGCCACAGCCGGCCCGCCCTGCCCGCCGTTTCGCAAGAATCGCCGCCCCGCCCCTTGCCACCCGCGCCCGGGGTGGCAAGGCTGTCGGCAGACGATCCGGCCCGCAGACACCATGATGGAAACCGCCATGACCGATATCCTGTTCGTCAAAGCCGCCCTGCCGCGGGCGGGCGCGCTGGTCCTGCCGCTGGCCGAGGGCTTCACCCTCTCCGGCCTGGCGCAGGAGGCGGACGCAGCCTGCGGCGGCGCGGTCTCGCGCGGGCTGGAGGCGGCGGGCTTCAGGGGCCGCAAGGGGCAGAGCTGCACGCTCTGGGCGCCGGGCGGGCATCTCTCCCGCATCGTCGCGGTCGGCCTCGGCCCGAAGCCGGACGCGGAGAGCGCGCAGCAGGCCGGCGGCGCCGCCCTGCCGCTGATCGCCAGCGAGCCGGAGGCGGTGATCGCGGCCGAGGGGCTGAACGCCGCCCTGACCGCCGCCCTGGCCTTCGGCGCCCGGCTGCGCGGCTACCGCTTCGACAAGTACCGCACGCGCGAGAAGCCGGAGGACAAGCCGAAGCTGCTGCGCCTCAGCCTCGCCAGCGCCGAGCCGGCGGAGGCCAAGGCGGCCTTCCAGCCCCTCTCGGCGCTGGCCGACGGGGTGTTCCTCTCGCGCGACCTGGTCAGCGAGCCGCCCAACATCCTCCACCCGGAGGAGATGGCGGAGCGCTGCAAGGTGCTGGAGAAGCTCGGCGTCACGGTCGAGATCCTCGGCCCGAAGGAGCTGCGGAAGCTCGGCTTCGGCGCGCTGCTCGGCGTGGCCATGGGCAGCGCGCGGGAGCCGCGCATGGTGGTGATGCAGTGGCGCGGCGCGGCGCAGGACGCGCAGCCGGTGGCCTTCATCGGCAAGGGCGTCACCTTCGACACGGGCGGCATCTCCATCAAGCCGGCCGGCGGCATGGAGGACATGAAGTACGACATGGCCGGCGCCGGCACCGTCATTGGCCTGATGGGGGCGCTGGCCGGGCGGAAGGCGAAGGTCAACGCCGTCGGGCTGGTGGGGCTGGTGGAGAACATGCCCTCCGGCACCGCGCAGCGCCCGGGCGACGTGGTGCGCTCCTACTCCGGCCAGACCATCGAGGTGATCAACACCGACGCCGAGGGCCGGCTCGTGCTGGCCGACGTGCTCTGGTACGCGCGGGAGCGCTTCCGGCCGCGCTTCATGGTCGATCTCGCCACGCTGACCGGCGCCATCATCGTGGCGCTGGGGCACGAGCATGCGGGCATGTTCGCCAATGACGACACGCTGGCGCAGCAGCTCTCCGCCGCCGGCGCCGCCACGGGCGAGGCGGTGTGGCGGATGCCGCTCGGCGAGGCCTATGACAAGCTGATCAAGTCCGACATCGCCGACATGAAGAATGTGGGCGGCCGCCCCGGCGGCTCGATCAGCGCCGCGCAGTTCCTGCAGCGCTTCGTCGACACGCGCGAGGGGCATGTGCCCTGGGCGCATCTCGACATCGCCGGCACCGCCTGGGCGACGAAGGACAGCGCCCTGACGCCGAAGGGCGCCACGGCCTTCGGCGTGCGGCTGCTCGACCGGCTGGTGGCCGACCATTACGAGGGCTGAGGATACGCGGGCCGAGGACCGGCCGCCCGGCGCGGAAGGCGCCGCCCGGGCGCCGGCCGCGCCCCCCCGCCTGCGGCTGCGCGGAAGTCTGGGCCGCAAGACCGCCGCGCTCACCCGCATCCTGCCCTGGCGCGCCGGAACGCCGGCGCCCGAAGGCTTCCCGGCCCAGGATTTTCCGCACCGGCCCGGCACGGCGCGCTGGAGCCCTGGCCGCATCGTGACGCCGGGGCCGGACTGGGAGCAGGCCGGCGCCGCCGGCCTCGGCGCCCTGCCTGCGGGCGAGACGCGCGCGGTGCTGGACGCCACGGCCCTCGCGCCGGCGGAGGCGGTGGCCTTCGCCACCGGCGCCGTGCTGGGCGCCACCCGCGCCGGGCTGCGGCTGGAGCTGCTGCACCCCGCGCCGGAGGCGGTGGCGCCGCTCTGGCACGATGCCTGGGCGGTGGCGCAGGGCGTGGCGCTGGCGCGCGGCCTGGTGGCGGCGCCGGGCAACGTGCTGACGCCCAAGGCATTCGGCCACCGGCTGAAGGCGCTGGAGCAGCACGGCATCGCGGTGCAGTTGCTGGGGCGCAAGCGGCTGCGGCAGGCCGGCTTCGGCGGGCTGCTGGCGGTGGGCCAGGGCTCGGCCAATCCGCCGCGCCTGGCGGTGCTGCGCTGGGCCGGGCGGATCGCCGCGCCGCCGGTGGTGTTCGTGGCCAAGGGCATCACCTTCGACACGGGCGGGCTCTCGATCAAGCCCGCCGCCGGCATGGAGCAGATGCGCGCCGACATGGCCGGCGCCGCCGCCTGCGCCGGCGCCATGCTGGCGCTGGCACTGCGCGACAGCCCCGCCCCCGCCGCCGCCGTGCTGGCCCTGGCCGAGAACGCCATCGGCGCCGCCGCCTACCGGCCGGGCGACGTGGTCACCACCCTGTCCGGCCGCACGGTGGAGATCATCGATACCGACGCCGAGGGCCGCCTCGTGCTGGCGGACGCGCTGAACTACGCGGTGCGCGCCTTCCGCCCTGAGGCGGTGGTGGACCTCGCCACCCTGACCGGCGCCGCCATCACCGCGCTCGGCCACCACCGGGCGGCGCTGTTCGGCAACGACGCGCCGCTCGGCGCCATCCTCTGCGCCGCCGGCGAGGCGGTGGGCGAGCGGCTCTGGCCGCTGCCGATCGGCGCGGCGCACCGCGAGGACCTGCGGAGCGACATCGCCGACCTGAGGCAGTGCGCCACCGGCCTCGGCCAGCCGGATGCCTGCCACGCCGCGGCCTTCCTGCGCGAGTTCCTGGGCGATACACCCCCCGCCTGGGCGCATGTCGACATGGCCGGGCAGGCCGGGAACCCGCCCGGCCTGCCGGAAGGGCCGAGCGGCTTCGGCGTGCGGCTGCTGGAGCGGCTGGTGGCGCTGCGCTTCGAGGACGCGCACCGCCGCTGAGGGGCGGAACCGGAGGGAAGGCAGGACGTGAGCGAGATCGGCTTCTACCACCTGACGCGCACGCCGCTGGCGGCGGCGCTGCCAAAGCTGCTGGGCCGGGTGCTGGCGCAGAACGGCCGGGCGGTGGTGCGGGTGGGCGACGCCGAGCGGCTGGAAAGCCTCGACGCCGCCCTCTGGCTCTCCGCCGACCCGGACTGGCTGCCGCATGGCAGCCCGCGCAGCGGCCATGCCGCGATGCAGCCGATCTGGCTGACCACCGAGGACGAGGCGCCGAATGACGCGCGCTTCCTGTTCCTGGTCGATGGCGCGGAAAGCGCGCGGCTCGGCAGCTACGACCGGGTGTTCGACCTGTTCGACGGCCAGGACGAGGCGGCTGTGGCCGCCGCCCGCCAGCGCTGGAGCGCCGCCAAGGCGGCCGGCCACAGCCTGACCTACTGGCAGCAGGGCCCGCGCGGCTGGGAGCGCAAGGCCTGAACCCCGGCGCGCCTGCGGATCACATCACCATCGCGGCCTGGCGCGCCGGCGGCTCCGGGATCTCCAGCGGCGAATCGGCCGGCAGGGGCGGCTCCGAGAGGGTCTCGATCGCGGCGATGCTGGCGGCGCCCAGGCGGATGCGGCAGTGCAGCCCGGTGGGCGACCACAGGAAGGTGGCGCCGCCGCCCAGCTGGTGCCGCGCCAGGGTGTGGATCAGCCGGAAGCCGAAGCCCTGCCGGCCCGGCTCCCCCTGCACCTCCGGGCCGCCGCTCTCGCGCCAGTCCAGCATCAGCCCGCCCTGCGCCACGGCCAGCCAGCGCACCTCCACCATGCCCTCCGTTCGGGAGAGGGCGCCATGCTTGGCGGCGTTGGTGGACAGCTCGTGCAGGATCATCTCCACGGGCTGCACGCTGCCCGGGGTCAGGCGCACCGCCGGGCCGTGCCAGACCAGGCGCGGCGCCCCGCCGGCATCCTCGTAGGTGGCAAGCTCCCGCCGCACCACCGATTCCAGCTCCGCCCCCGCCCAGCCCTGGCCGGCCAGCAGGTCGTGCGCGCGGGCCATGGCGCAGAGCCGGCCGTCGAGATTGGCGACGAACTGCGCCGGCGGCACGTTGCGCGGCGTCAGCAGCAGCAGCGAACGCACCACGGCCATGATGTTCTTGGCGCGGTGGTCCACCTCGCGCGCCAGCAGGGTGGCGCGTTCCTCGGCCTCCCGCTGCACGGTGCTGTCCAGCAGCACGCCGTCCCAGATGACCGAACCATCGACGCCCGGATGGGCGCTGGCCATGCTGCGCAGCCAGAGGCGGCGGCCATCGGCGGTGGTGAAGTCGAACTCCAGCAGCAGCGGGGTCAGCGTGTCGGCCGAGTGGCGCAGCGCCGCCTCCACCCGCGCCCGCGTCTCCGGCGCCAGGCCGCGCTGCAGCGCCGCCTGCGGCGAGGTGCCGCTGGGCTCGCCCATCAGCGTGGTCAGCCCGTCGCTCATATAGGGGCATTCCAGCTTGCCGCCGGGGGTGCGGACGATACGGTAGAGCGCGCCCGGCAGGTTGGCGGCGATGTCGGAGAGGCGGCGCTCCGCCTCCTGCTCGGCCAGGGCGCGGGTCAGCATCTCCTGCGCCGCCTGGCCGCGCCGGGTCTGGTAGGCCAGCACGCAGACCAGCACCAGAGCGGCGGCCAGCGCCACGCCCATCACCAGCGTCAGCAGCGAGGGCCGCGGCATCCATTCCGTCAGGGAGCCGACCACGGTGGTGACGATGCGCCAGCCGGTGAGCGGGCCGGTGAGGGTGATGGGGCTCAGCGTGCCCTCGGCCGGCTCCCCCGCCTCGCCCGGCTGCACCGGCGGGCGGCTGGCGATGTCCTGGCCGGCATGGTCCAGCACGCGGTGGTGCAGCCCCGGCATGTGGAGCTGGTCGCGCAGCGCCTGTTCCACCAGCGTGGCCGGCACCACGATGGTGACGACGCCGCCGCCCTCTTCCACCGGCAGCGGCGCGTGCAGCAGCAGGTGCGCGCCCAGCCCGGAGCGGGCGCGCCGCAGGCTGCTGGCCATGGGCTGGTGCAGGCTGGCGGCACGGGCCTCCCCTTCCGGATCGGGCGCCCAGAGCGCGAATTCGTCATGCGCCACCCGCCAGAGCAGCCCGTCCGGCCCGGAGACCTGCACCCCCAGCCAGCCCTGCCGGCGCAGCAGCTCCAGCGGCACCGGGGCGTCCTTGGAAGGCTTGTCCTTGGTCAGGGCGGGCAGGCGTGCGCCGCTGGTGGCCGCCATCACGGCAACCTCCAGCTCCCGCCCCAGCCGGGCCTCCACCTGGTGCAGGGCTGTCTGGGCGGATTGCCGCACGATGGCCGCCGCCATCCTGTGCTGATGGTCGGTGGTCGTGGCATGCAACAGGGCAACCGCCATGGCGCAGAGCAGGATCGCCAGGGCAAGGTAAGAGAGGCGGAGGCTCCGGACAGCCATAAGGCGCATCCCTCATCGTGACGAATCACGAAAAGTTTATTACGCCTTGCGAAGCCACGCCAGACTTCGTTTGCCCTCTGAGCGATTTTATCAACCCTGAGGCAATTCTCCTCCCTCCCAAACCGCGTGAGGAGCGCGCCACAGTACCTTCTCCCGCATGGCCGCGGCCAGCGCCGCCGCCACCACCTCCAGCAGCTTCTCGCCTTTCTCCGCCGTTGCGGCGCGCGGGTCGCCGCGCACGCCGGTGCGGGGCGCCCGCTCCTCGAAGGACCAGAAGCGCTGGAACACCGCGCCGGCGGAGACGCCCGGCCCCGCCAGGGCATCGGCGACCTTGTCCTGCCGCACCTCCTCCGGGTGCAGCGCCAGCCAGAAGCTGGTCTCCGCCTCGCAGGCGTGCTGCACGCCCGGCTGCGTCTCCAGCACCGCCGCCACGCCCGGCCCGTCGATGTGGAAGATGGTGGTGGCCACCACCGGCATGGCGAACTCCGTGCACAGCTCGCGCGCCGCGACGGCCAGCGGGTCGATGTTGCCGCCATGGCTGTTCACCAGCAGCAGCCGGCCGAAGCCCTGCGCCTTCAGCGAGCGGCAGACGCAGCGCAGCACGCCGTGGAAGGTCTGGTAGTCCAGGCTGATGGTGCCGCCGAAGGGCAGGTGGTGTTCCGACATGCCCATCCACATCGGCGGCAGCACCACCGCCGGCACGTCGCGCGCCTGCTCGGCGGCGCGGACGCAGCAGGCATGGCCGATCATGCTGTCGGTCCAGACCGGCAGGTGCGGCCCGTGCTGCTCCAGCGCCGCCACCGGCAGCACCACCAGCGCGCCGCGTCCGGCGAGCGCCCGCAGCTCGGGCGCGGTCAGCTTCTCCCAGCGCACTTCGTCCGGTGTCTCGCTCATGGCCTGCTCCTCTCGCGGTGATGGCGGAGGGAACGGAACCATGCCGGCACGGCGGGGGAAACCCGTGCGGCGGCACGGCGGGGCTTTTTCCCCGCGCGCCCGCGGGTGCTACAGGGATATCAGCATGACAGACGCCGAACTCCTCGCCCTGGCCGCGCGACTCGCCCGCAGCGCCGCCGCCGCCATCCTCTCCGTGCGTGACGCCGGCTTCTCGGTGGAGCGCAAGGAGGATCTCAGCCCCGTCACCGCCGCCGACCGGCTGGCCGAGGCGATCATCACCGAGGGGCTGCGCGAAGCGGCGCCCGGCATCCCCGTGGTCGGGGAGGAGGCGGTCTCGGACGGGGCCGAGCTTTCCGCCGCGCCGCGCTACTGGCTGGTGGACCCGCTGGACGGCACCCGCGAATTCGCCGCCGGCCGGGCCGAGTTCACGGTCAATATTGGCCTCATCGAGAATGGCCGGCCGAAGCTCGGCGCCGTCGCCATCCCGGCGACGGACGAGCTGTTCACCGGCATCGTCGGCCAGGGCGCCTGGAAGGAGGATGCCGGCGGGCACCGCCCCATCGCCTGCCGCGCGGTGCCGGCGGAGGGGCTCGTGGTCATGGCCAGCCGCCACTACAAGGACGACCCGAAGCTTCCCGCCTTCCTGGAGGGGCGGCGGGTGCAGCGCATCGTACAGATCGGCTCGGCGGTGAAGTTCTGCCGCCTGGCGGAAGGCGCGGCCGACCTCTACCCGCGCTTCGGCCGCACCATGGAGTGGGACACGGCGGCACCGGAGGCGGTGCTGGTGGCCGCCGGCGGCCGCTGCACCCATTTCGACGGCAGCCCGCTCGGCTACGGCAAGCCCGGCTGGGAGAACCAGCCCTTCCTCTGCCAGGGCCGCGCGTGAGCCTCCCGACGGAGCGCCTGCCGGAGGGCGCCATCAAGCGCGCCGCCGGGCTGCTGCGGGCCGGCGCGCTGGTCGCCTTCCCCACCGAGACGGTCTATGGCCTCGGCGCCGATGCGCGGCAGGCACGCGCCGTGGCGCGCATCTTCGAGGCCAAGGGCCGGCCGCGCTTCAACCCGCTGATCAGCCATTTCCCCGATGCCGAGGCCGCCTTCGCCGAGGTGGTGGCCGACGAGCGCGCCCGCGCCGTGGCCGCGCGCTTCTGGCCCGGCCCCCTCACCCTGGTGCTGCCGCGCGCGCCGGACAGCCGGATCGACGCCCTGACCGGCGCCGGGCAGCCGACGCTGGCGGTGCGCGTGCCGGCCCATCCGCTGGCGCGGGCGCTGCTGCGGGCGGCGGGGGTGCCGGTGGCGGCACCCTCGGCCAACCGCTCCGGCGCCGTCTCCCCCACCACCGCCGCGCATGTGCTGGACGGGCTGTCCGGGCGGATCGAGGCGGTGCTCGATGGCGGGGCCTGCGCCGTGGGGGTGGAGAGCACGGTGCTCGACCTCTCCGGCCCCCAGCCGCGGCTGCTGCGCCCGGGCGGCGTGCCGGAGGCGGCGCTGGCGGCGCTGCTCGGCCCGCTCGGCCGGCCCGGCGCCCAGGCCGAGGGCACGGCGCTGCCGGCGCCGGGGATGATGCGCTCGCACTACGCCCCCGGCCTGCCGGTGCGGCTGGAGGCGCGCGCGGTGGCGCCGGGCGAGGCGCTGCTGGCCTTCGGGCCGCCGCTGCCGGGCGCCGGCGCCGTCTGGCAGCTCAGCGAATCGGGCGACACGGTGGAGGCCGCCTCCCGCCTTTTCGCCGGGCTGCGCTGGCTGGACGAGGAGGGCGCGCGGCGCGGCCTCTCCGGCATCGCGGCGATGCCGGTGCCGGACGAGGGCCTGGGCGCCGCGATCAACGACCGCCTGGCGCGGGCGGCGGCGCCACGGGGTTCTTGAAGGCCGGCGGGGGAGCAGGCCCTCCCCTGGCCATCCTCCCGCCGGTCAGGCAGCGGTGCCGCGGGCCTGGGCTTGGGCCTGGGCCTGCTGCGCGGCGAGGCGCCGGTGCGCCTGGAGCAGCGAGGGCTGCGTGGCGCCCCGGGCGATGGCGCGCTCCAGCACCGCCACGGCCTCGTCCACATGCCCCGCCTTGCTCAGCATCAGGGCGAGGAATTCCTCCAGGCGGGGGTTGCCGGGGTCGCAGCGCAGCGCGTCCCCGGCGCTGCGCACCGCCTGCTCCGTCAGCTTCATGCGGTTCAGCACCTCGGCCAGCAGGCGGTGGCTGGCGGCATGGCCGGGGCTCAGCCGCACGACCGTCTCGGCCACCGCGCGGGACGCCGGCAGCTGCCCGGCGCGCAGCAGCAGCCGGGCATGGTGGGTGTGGTAGCGGGCGCGGTCCGGCGCGGCCGCGCAGGCGGCGGCGGCGGCCTCCAGCGCCTCCTCCTGGCGGCCCAGCACCGCGAGCAGGCCGCTGCGGTGGCGCTGCGCCTCGGCCAGATCGCCCGGCGCCGCGTCGAAATCCAGCATCGCCAGGGCAGCCCTGGCATCGGCCTGGGCCGTTTCCACCGCGCCTTCCTGCATGTGCCGCTCGCAGCGCAGGCGCAGCATCTCCAGCAGCCAGAGCCGCATCTGCGGCTGCTCCGGCGCCAGGGTCAGCCCTTCCCGCAGCAGGGCGATGGCTTCCTCCGTCCCGCCCTCGGCGCGCAGCATCTGCACCAGCTTCAGCCGCGCCGCCACCGTGGCGGGAGAGAGCGCCACGGCCTGGCGCAGCGCCGCGATGGCACCCGGCCGGTCGTCCACCGCCTGCCGGATCTGTGCGGCAAGCTGGAACAGCTCGCCCCTTCCGGGCTGCATCGCCAGCGCCCGGTCGCAGAGCGCCGCCGCCGCCGCCGGCCGGCGGTGCCGCAGCAGCGCGCGGCTGAGCTGCATCAGGTGGTTCCACGACTCCCGGCGGCGCCCGTGCCAGGGCAGCGCGGGCAGCCGCCCTTCCGCCAGGTAGCCGAAGAGCAGCGGCTTCAGCAGGCCCAGATCGGCCAGCATCGGCGCGCTGGGGTGGCCGGAATAGGGAATGGGCAGCAGCCTCGCCGCGGGGTAGGCGGCCAGGATCTCCTGCTCCAGGTAGCGCATGTCCTCGCCCATCAGCGCGTCGCCGGCCAGGCGGGGGTCGTAGAGCAGGGCCACGCCCAGGGTGCGGTCCTCCCCCTCCGCCATCGGGGCGTGGCGGAAGCTGGCGCCCCAGCGCGCCCGTGCCCGCTCATGCGAGGGGTAGGAGGCATGGATGGAGGCACGCGGCGAGATGGCCAGCACATGCGCGGCGAAGGGCCGGGCGAAGTAGAGCGCCGCATAGGCGCCGGCGCTGGAGCCATAGAACAGCACGCGCCCATAGGCGGCGATGCGCGCGCCGAACTCTGCCACGAAGGTCTCGCGGCTGATATCCTGGTACCAGTTCTCGCGCCGCTTCTGCACGGCCAGCACGTCGATGCCGCCGCCCGTCAGCACCGTCTCGCCGAAGCCGGGCCGCTCGACCTCCAGGCTGCGGAACGGATCGAAGGTGACCGCCAGGGTGGCGCCCAGGCCGGGTGGCGGCGCCGTTCCGGCCGCGGTGAAGGTGACGGTGTTGACACCATTGTCGAAGAGGCGCTGGCGGACGGGCATGGCGGCGGCTGGTTTGGCTCCCGGGCATGGCAGCGGGCGACGCGGCGGGGTCGTCACGCCTGCCGCCGCTCGGCACCGTTCTCCCAGGATATCATTGCACCGTCACCTTCACGATTTCTTGAACCTGTGCCGCGCCGCCGGACTGCTGCTGCTGCTGCTCGGCGGCTGCGCCACCCCGGAGGGGGCGCTGCCGCTGGCCGGGCTGCGCGCCGGGCTGGGGCCGGATTGCTGGGCCACCGGCGCCGCCACCCATATCGGCCGCGGCCGCTTCCTGACCGCGGCGCACCTGGTGGATGGCACCCAGCCCCTGCTGCAGGGCTGCGCCCCGGGCGCGGCGCCGCCCTCCATCCGCTTCCAGGGGCGGGACCATACGGCGGAGCTGCTGCGTGCCGGGCAGGCCGATCTCGGACCCGGGCTCGACCCTCTCGGCCTCGGCACCGTCTATGTCGGCGGGCGGGACGTGGCGCTGCTGCGGGTGGCGGGCCTGGCGGCCGGCGCCCCCGCCTTGCCGCTCTGCGCCGGCGCGCCGTGGCCGGGCCAGCCCGTGCTGGTGCTGACGCCGCGCCGCCGCGCCACCAGCCGCATCGCCGGGCTGCGGCCGGAGGCCACGGCACTGCACGGCGCCTATGCCGAGATGCCGCTGCGGCTGGAGCCCGGCGAATCCGGCGGCGCGGTGGTCGATGCGTCGGTGCCCTGCCTGCTCGGCCTGGTCAGCCACCGCGCCGAGGCGGGCGGGAGGCCGGCCGGCACGCGCCTCGTGCCCGCGCCGGTGCTGCGGGCGTTTCTCGGGGAGTAGCCGGGCGCG
>NZ_JCACVY010000121.1:0-13692 GCF_058833935.1 Roseomonas sp. TS2
GCCGCCCGTGCCGCCCAGCCTGAACGAGGTGATCGCGGCGCTGGAGGCCTGCCCGAAGCCGGTGGTGGCCGCCATCCATGGCGCGGCGCTGGGCGGCGGGCTGGAGGTGGCGCTGGGCTGCGATGCCCGCATCGTCGGGCCGCGCGCGCAGCTCGGCCTGCCGGAGGTGAAGCTCGGGATCCTGCCCGGCGCCGGCGGCACGCAGCGCACCCCGCGCCTGATCGGCGCCGACAAGGCGGTGGCGCTGGCCGCCTCGGGCGACAAGGTTTCTGCCAGTGACGCGGTGGCGATGGGCCTCGCCGATGCGCTGGAGGAGGGCGACCTGATCGCCGCCGCCAAGGCCAAGGTGCGGGCGCTGGCCGCGGCGCCCCTGCCGCCGCGCCTGAACGTGCGGGATGACCGCCTGACCGCCCCCGGCGCCCGCGAGGCCTTCGAGGCGGCGGCGCAGAAGCTGGCCAAGCGCGCCGCCGAGGAGCCGCAGGTGGCGGCCATCGTGCAGTCCGTGCGCAACGCCTTCGAGATGCCGCTGGAGCAGGGTCTGGCGGGCGAGCGCGCCTTCTTCACCCAGCTGCGCGACGACCCGCGCAGCCTGGCGCTGCGCCATGTGTTCTTCGCCGAGCGCGCGGCGGCGCACATCCCCGGCCTGCCGCGCGGCACGCAGCCGCGCAAGGTGGCGCGCGTCGCGGTGCTGGGCGCCGGCACCATGGGGGGTGGCATCTCCATGGCCTTCGCCAATGCCGGCATCCCGGTGACGATCATCGAGACCGAGACGGCGGCGCTGGAGCGCGGCCTGAAGCGGATCGACGGCATCTACGCCACCTCGGTCAAGCGCGGCAGCCTGAGCGCCGAGGCGCATGCGAAGCGCATGGGGCTGATCGAGGGCAAGGTGGGCCTCGAGGCCGCCGCCGGCGCCGACCTGGTGGTGGAGGCGGTGTTCGAGGAGCTGGAGCTGAAGAAGGAGATCTTCGGCAAGCTGGACAGCATCGCGCCCGGCGCCATCCTGGCCAGCAACACCTCCTATCTCGACATCAACGCCATGGCCGCCGCCACCTCCCGGCCGCAGGACGTGCTGGGGATGCACTTCTTCTCCCCCGCCAACGTCATGAAGCTGCTCGAGGTGGTGCGCGCCGAGAAGACCTCGCCCGAGGCGCTGGCGACGGCGGTGGAGATCGGCAAGAAGCTGGCCAAGGTGCCGGTGGTGGTGGGCGTCTGCCACGGCTTCGTCGGCAACCGGATGCTGGCGCGCCGCACCCAGCAGGCCGAGCGCCTGCTGCAGGAAGGCGCGACGCCCGCCCAGGTGGACAAGGCGCTGACCGATTTCGGCTTCCGCATGGGCCCCTTCGCCATGGGCGACCTGGCCGGGCTCGACATCGGCTGGCGCATTCGCAAGGCGACGGGCGGCAGCGCCCCCGTGGCGGACGCGCTGTGCGAGGCCGGCCGCCTCGGCCAGAAGACCGCCAAGGGCTACTATGACTACCCTGAGGGTGCGCGCGCGGGCGTGGAATCGGCCGAGGTGCAGGGCATCATCGAGGGCGTCTCGCAGAAGCTCGGCATCCAGCGTCGCGAGATCAGCCAGCAGGAGATCGCCGAGCGGCTGATCTACCCGATGATCAACGAGGGCGCGCGCATCCTGGAGGAAGGCATCGCCGCCCGCCCGGGCGACATCGATGTGGTCTGGCTCTATGGCTACAACTGGCCGGCCTGGCGCGGCGGCCCGATGCACCATGCCGATGCGCTGGGGCTGAAGCACGTTGCCGAGCGCCTCGCCGCCTATGCGGCGCAGACCGGCGACGACAGCCTCAAGCCCGCCCCGCTGCTGGCGAAGCTGGCCGCCGAGGGCGGTTCCTTCGCCGGGCTGAAGGCCGAGGCGAAGGCCGCCTGAGCGAAGCGCCGCCGGTGACCCGCGCCCCCCACCCCTGGGAGGCGTCCTACCCGCCCCAGGGGCGGTGGGACGCGCCGATCGAGACCTCCACCCTGCCGGCGCTGCTGGATGCGGCGGCGGCGCGCTGGGGCGCGCGCCCGGCGCTGCGCTACCGCGACGCCGTGCTCTCCTTCGAGGGGCTGCGCGCGCTCGCCGACCGCGTGGCCGCCGGGCTGCTGGCCGGGGGGCTGCGCCCGGGCGAGGCGGTGGCCCTCTACCTGCCCAACACGCCGTGGCACCCCGCCTGCTTCTTCGGCGTGCTGCGCGCGGGGGGGCGGGTGGTGCATCTCTCGCCGCTCGATGCGCCGCGCGAGCTGCTGCACAAGCTGCATGACAGCGGCGCCCGCTGGCTCGTCACCACCGACTTCCCGACGCTGCTGCCCAACGCGCTGCGGCTGCTGAAGGAAGGCGCGGTGGAGCGCGCCTTCCTGGCGCCGGAAGCCGAATGGGGCGGCACGCCGGCCCCGGCGCAGCCGGATTTTTGTTCGCTGCCGCTGGCGGAACCGGACGGCACGCCCTGGCCGGTGCTGGACGAGGACGCCGTGGCGCTGCTGCAATACACCGGCGGCACCACCGGCCGGCCCAAGGGCGCGATGCTGACGCACCGCAACCTCACCGCCGCCGTCTCCATCTACCGCGCCTGGCGTGACACGGACACGCTGGAGCCCGGCGCGCAGCGCGTGCTGGGGGCGCTGCCGCTGTTCCACATCTACATGCTGGCCGCCGTGCTGCTGCGCCACCTGGCCGACGGCAACGAGCAGATCCTGCTGCCGCGCTTCGACGCCGCGCAGGCGGCGGACCTCATCGAGCGCGAGCGCATCACCATCTTCCCCGGCGTGCCGACCATGCTGATCGGCCTGCTCAACCTGCCCGGCATCGAGGGGCGGGACCTCTCCTCGCTGCGGCAATGCTCCTCGGGCGGGGCGCCGATGCCCTTCGAGGTGCAGCAGAGGCTGGAGGCGCTGCTGAAGCTCCGCGTCGGCGGCGGCTGGGGGATGACGGAGACGGGGCCGGCCGGCAGCCGCATGCCCTTCCACGGCCCGAAGCGCGCCGGGATGATCGGCCTGCCGCTGCCGGGGGTGGAGATGCGCGTCGTGGCGCTCGACGACCCTTCCCGCGCCCTGCCGCCCGGCGAGCATGGCGAGATCGCCATCCGCGGCCCCAATGTCTTCCCCGGCTACTGGAACCGCACGGAGGAGAACGCCGCCGCCTTCCGCGATGGCTGGTTCCTCACCGGCGATCTCGGCTGGATGGACGAGGCCGGCTACTTCACGCTGGTGGACCGGCGGAAGAACATGATCATCTCCTCCGGCTTCAACGTCTATCCGGCGGCGATCGAGCAGGCCATCTACGAGCACCCGGATGTCGAGGAATGCCTCGTCATCGGCGTGCCGGACCCCTACCGGGGGCAGGCGGCCAAGGCCTTCGTCAAGCTGCGCGACACGGCGCCGGTGCTGACGCTGGAGACGCTGCGCGCCTTCCTGGCCGACCGCATCGGCCGCCACGAGATGCCCGCGGCGCTGGAGCTGCGCGCCGCCCTGCCGCGCAGCCCGGCCGGAAAGCTGCTGGCCGCCCGCCTCCGCGAGGAAGAAGCGGCGGCGCAAGAGACAACCCACAAGGAAATGCCCGTATGAGGGAAGCCGTCATCGTCTCCACCGCCCGCACGCCGATCGGCCGCGCGGCGCGGGGCAGCCTGAACATCACCCACGGCGCCGACATGGCGGCGCATGCCATCAGCCACGCCCTCTCCCGCGCGGGCGTGGAGCCGGCGGCGGTGGAGGAGGTGATCCTGGGCTGCGGCTACCCCGAGGGCGCCACGGGCGGCAACATCGCCCGCGCCGGGCTGCTGCGCGCCGGCCTGCCGGTGGAGACGGCCGCCATGGTGGTCAGCCGCTTCTGCGCCTCGGGGCTCGATGCCATCGCCAACGCCGCGCGGCGGGTGATGGTGGATGGCGTGGATGTCGCCGTGGCCGGCGGCCTCGAATCGATCAGCCTGACCGTGCCGAAGGTGGACCGCGCCGCCGCGCGCAACGCCTGGCTGGCCGAGCACCGCCCGCATCTCTACGACAGCATGATCGAGACCGCCGACCTCGTGGCCGAGCGCTACAACATCTCGCGCGAGGCGCAGGACGAGTTCGCGCTGCTCAGCCAGCAGCGCACCGCCGCCGCGCAGAAGGCCGGGGTGTTCGACAACGAGATCGCGCCGATGGAAGTCACCTACGCGGTGACGGACAAGGCCACGGGCGAGGTGTCGAAGCAGACCAAGATCTTCGACCGCGACGAGGGCAACCGCGCCGACACCACGCTGGAGGGGCTGGCGAAGCTGAAGCCGGTGCGCGAGGGCCAGTTCATCACCGCCGGCAATGCGAGCCAGCTCTCGGACGGCGCCAGCGCCTGCGTGGTGATGTCGGCGGAGGAGGCGGCGCGGCGGGGCCTGAAGCCGCTCGGCATCTTCCGCGGCTTCGCCAGCGCCGCCTGCGAGCCGGAGGAGATGGGCATCGGCCCGGTCTTCGCCGTGCCGCGCCTGCTCAAGCGCCAGGGCCTGACGGTGGACGACATCGACCTGTGGGAGCTGAACGAGGCCTTCGCCTCGCAGTCCATCTACTGCCGCGACCAGCTCGGCATCCCGCAGGAGAAGCTGAACGTGAATGGCGGCGCCATCTCGATCGGCCATCCCTTCGGCATGAGCGGCGCGCGGCTGGTGGGCCATGCGCTGCTGGAAGGCAAGCGGCGCGGTGCCAAGCGCGCCATCGTCACCATGTGCGTGGCCACCGGCATGGGTGCCGCCGGCCTGTTCGAGATCTGCTGAGAGGGGACGCCGCCATGGAACTCCGCTACACGCCCGAGGAAATCGCCTTCCGCGACGAGCTGCGCGCGACCTTCCGCAGCAAGATCCCGGCCGAGATCCGCCAGAAGGTGAGCGAGGGCCGCCACCTGGAGCGCGACGAGATCGCGCAGGCCCACCGCATCCTGCACGCCGAGGGGCTGGCCACGCCCAACTGGCCGGTGCAGTGGGGCGGCAAGGAATGGACCCCCGTGCAGCGCTACATCTACACGGAGGAGGTGCAGTTCAACGCGGTGCCGATGCCGCTCTCCTTCAACGTCGCCATGGTCGGGCCGGTCATCGCCAACTTCGCGAGCGAGGAGCAGAAGCAGAAGTTCCTGCCCGCCACGGCCAGCCTCGACATCTGGTGGGCGCAGGGCTTCTCGGAGCCCGGCTCCGGCTCCGACCTCGCCAGCCTCAAGACCACGGCGAAGCGCGAGGGCGACCACTACATCGTCAACGGGCAGAAGACCTGGACTACGCTCGGCCAGCACGCCGACTGGATCTTCCTGCTCGTCCGCACCGATCCGGCGGCGCCGAAGAAGCAGCAGGGCATCTCCTTCCTGCTGGCTGACATGAAGACGCCGGGCATCACCGTGCGGCCGATCATCACCATCGATGGCGGGCACGAGGTGAACGAGGTCTTCTTCGACGACGTGAAGGTGCCCGTCGAGAACCTCGTCGGCGAGGAGAACAAGGGCTGGGACTACGCCAAGTTCCTGCTCTCCAACGAGCGCACCAACATCGCCCGCGTCGGCTTCTCGAAGGAGAAGCTGGCGCTGGTCAAGGCGCGCGCCAAGGAGACGCCGGCCGGCGAGGGCATGCTGTGGGACGATGTGGGCTTCCGCCACCGCGTCGCCATGGCCGAGATCGAGCTGAAGGCGCTGGAGATCACCCAGATGCGCGCGGTCGCCGCGCAGCGCCACCGCGCCGCCGACAAGCCGGACCCCACCTCCTCGATCCTCAAGATCAAGGGCTCCGAGATCCAGCAGATGGCCACCGAGCTGATGATGACGGTGGCCGGCCCCTATGCCGCCGCCATGCCGGGGCACTCGCACAACGAGCCGCCCGTGGGGCCGGACTGGGCGGATGCCGTGGCGCCGCAGTTCTTCAACTACCGCAAGGTGTCGATCTACGGCGGCTCGAACGAGATCCAGCGCAACATCATCGCCAAGGCCTTCCTCGGCCTCTGACAGGGGGCCTCTGAGACAGGAGAGTTTCATGGATTTCGATCTGACCGAGGAACAGCGCCTCCTGAAGGAGAGCGTCGACCGGCTGATGGCCGACGCCTATGGCGATTTCGAGAAGCGGAAGCACCACCAGGACAACCCGCAGGGCTACAGCCCGAAGCTGTGGTCGCAATATGCCGAGATGGGGCTGCTCGGCCTGCCCTTCAGCGAGGAGCAGGGCGGCTTCGGCGGCGGCGCCGTCGAGACGATGACGGTGATGGAGGCGATCGGGCGTGGCCTCGCCGTCGAGCCCTATCTCGCCACCGTGGTGCTTGGCGGCGGCTTCCTGCGCCTCGGCGGCAGCGCGGCGCAGCAGGAGGCGCTGATCCCCGGCATCGCCGAGGGCAGCACCACCCTGGCCTTCGCGCAGATCGAGCGCCAGTCGCGCGACGACCTGTTCGACGTCGCCACCACCGCCCGCCGCACCGATGGCGGCTGGGTGCTGGATGGCGCCAAGAGCCTGGTGCTGCATGGCGACAGCGCGCAGCACCTGATCGTCTCCGCCCGCACCGCCGGGCAGCGGCGGGACCGCGACGGCATTTCCCTGTTCGTTGTTCCTGCCGATGCGCAGGGCGTCTCGCGCCGCGGCTACCCGACGCAGGACGGGCTGCGCGCCGCCGAGGTGCTGCTGGAGGGCGTCGCGCTCCCCGCCGATGCACTGCTCGGCGCGGAGGGCGAGGGGCTGGCGCTGATGGAGCGGGTGGTGGACGTGGCGCTCGCCGCGCTCTGCGCCGAGGCGGTGGGCGCCATGGAGGCGCTGCACGAGCTGACGCTGGACTACCTGAAGCAGCGCAAGCAGTTCGGCGTGACCATCGGCAGCTTCCAGGCGGTGCAGCACCGTGCGGCGGACATGCTGGTGGCGCTGGAGCAGGCGCGCTCCATGTCGATGTACGCGGCGATGATGGCGGAGAACCCGGACCCGGCGGTGCGCCGCCCGGCCATCGCCGCCGCCAAGGCGCTGGTGAACCGCTCGGCCGAGTTGATCGGCAAGGAGGCGATCCAGCTGCATGGCGGCATCGCCATGACGATGGAGTACAAGGCCGGCCACTACTTCAAGCGGCTGACCATGCTGGTGAACCAGTTCGGCGAGACCGACACGCATCTGCGCGTGGTGGCCGCCGCCGGGGGACTCAGCGAAGCGGCATGAAGGGTTCTTTTTTGTAAAAAAGAACCAAAAAACTTTTGTCAGTCTGGCGGTGCGCAGGTTGCTGGCGCACCGCCAGACGAACAAGGTCTTTTCGCTTCTTTTTCTTCAGAAAAAGAAAAATGCTTCACTTTACCCTGAAGATCGTCACGTCCCGCCAGTCGCGATCCTCCAGCTCCCGTGTCGTCGGCACGCGCATGGTGGCGATGGCCTCCATCCCGTCCTTCGGCAGGTAGGCCCGGCCGGGGTCGGCCAGCAGCACCTCCGCCCCCTCGGCGGCCAGGCGGCGCAGCCAGGGCATGATGTGCCCGGTCATCGGCGCCTCGTAGCAGACATCGCCGGCCAGCACCGTGTCCCAGCGCCGAGGCTGGCCCACCACATCCGCCTCGGCGGCGGCGACGGCCACGCCGTTCAGCGCGGCGTTGAGGTGGATGGCGGCGATCGCCAGCGGGTCGATCTCGGCGGCCTCCACGGCGCCCGCGCCCCGCCGCGCGGCGGCGATAGCGGCCAGCCCGCCGCCCGCCGCGAAGTCCAGCACCCGACGCCCGGCGACGGGGATCGTCCCGTCCAGGATCAGCCGCGCCAGCACCTGGCTGCCGGGCCAGGCAAAGGCCCAGAAGGGCGGCTCGATGCCCTGCATCCGCAGCCAGTCCTCGCTGGCCTGCCAGATCGGCGTGATCTCGGTGGCGAGGTGGAGTTCGATCTCGGGCGTCAGCGCCGGGCGGGCGATGGCGGTGTGGGTGGCGATGAAGGCGCCATCATCCCTGGGGTCATCGCGCCTCACAGGCGGCCCGCCAGGAAGGCGAGGGCGATCAGCAGCCCCACCTCGCGGTTGTTCTGGAACAGGCGCAGGCAGCGGGCGGGGTCGTGGATGTCGAGCCGCGCCACCTGCCAGCCCAGCACCGCCGCCGGCGCCAGCAGCGCGGGGTAGAAGAGCGGCCCCAGCCCCGCCTGCCAGCCGGCCGCCAGCAGCAGCGCCACGGCACCGCCATAGCAGGCGACGAGAAAGGGCCGCGTGCGCTCGCCCAGGCGCCGCGCGCTGCTGCGCACCCCCACCAGCGCGTCATCCTCGCGGTCCTGGTGGGCGTAGATGGTGTCGTAGCCCAGGATCCAGAGGAAGGCGGCGGCGTAGAGCAGCAGGCCGGGGGCATCCAGCCGGCCGGTGGCGGCGGCGTAGCCCATCGGCGCGCCCCAGGAGAAGGTGAGGCCGAGCACCGCCTGCGGCCAGTCCGTGACGCGCTTGGCCAGCGGGTAGAGCGCCACCGGCACCAGCGAGACGACCCCGAGCAGGATGGACAGCCCGTTGAGCTGCACCAGGATGACCAGCCCGAGCGCCAGCAGCGCGCCGAGGAAGGCCAGCGCCTGCCGCGGCGAGACGGCGCCGGAGGCGAGCGGGCGCCCGGCGGTGCGCGTCACCTGCCGGTCCAGGTCGCGGTCCCACAGGTCGTTGACGACACAGCCCGCGCCGCGCATCACCACGGAGCCGATGCCGAACAGCAGGATGAGCGCCACGCCCACCCCCCAGCCCGGCGCCGCCAGGGCGAAGGCCCAGAGCGCCGGCAGGAACAGCAGCCAGGCGCCGATGGGCCGGTCCAGCCGCATCAGCAGGGCGAAGGGCTGCCAGCCCTCGGGGAGTTGCGCGACCCAGCCGCGGGCGCGGATATCGGTGTGCGTGTTCACGTCTCTATAAGCCTCGCCGGAGGGCGCCATGTCCATCCCACGCCTGTATGTCGAAGCCGCCCTGGGCGCGGATGCCGAGCTGCCGGGGCTGCCCGGCCAGGGCCACTATCTGGGCCAGGTGATGCGCAAGCGGGAGGGTGACCCGGTGCTGCTGTTCAACGGCCGGGACGGCGAGTGGCGCGCCAGCATCGCCGCCCTGCGCAAGGACAAGGTGAGCTTCCGCCCCGAGGCCGAGACCCGCCCCCAGGCCGCCTCGCCCGACCTGCGGCTGCTGCTGGCGCCGGTGAAGCGCGACGCGATGGACTGGATCGTGGAGAAGGCCACGGAGCTCGGCGTGCGGCGCATCCAGCCCGTCTTCACCGCGCGCTGCGTGGTGGGGCGGGTGAACCTGGAGCGGCTCGGCGCCATCGCCCGCGAGGCGGCGGAGCAGTGCGAGCGGCTGGACCTGCCGGAGATCGCCCCCCCGCTCGACCTGCACGCGGCGCTCGATGCCTGGGACGGCGCCCCCCTGCTGGTGGGGGATGCGCGCGGCAAAGCACCATCGCTCAGCGTGGTATTGCAGGGAAAGGCGCCGCCGATCGGGCTTCTCGTCGGGCCGGAAGGTGGATTCACGGAGCCGGAGCTTGACGCGGTGCGCCGGCGACCCTTTGTTTCACCGGCCGCGCTCGGGCCCCGCATCCTGCGGGCCGAGACGGCAGCGGTCGGGGGCCTCGCCGTGCTTCAGGCACTGGCGGGGGACTGGGCCGCTCCCTCCTGAGCTTTTTTCCTGCACGCCAGCCACGCCGGGCACTTTGCGCCCCGGGCCCCGGGCATATGGAAGGTGACCATGTCGAATCCCGGCGAGGCCGATCTCACGCCGATCACATCCGTGCGGCAGCTGGCGGAATGGTTCGCGCAAGGCAGCAAGCCGCGCGAAGCCTGGCGCATCGGCACCGAGCACGAGAAGTTCGGCTTCCGCCGCGACGACCTCTCCCCCCCGCCCTACGAGCCGGGCGGCATCCGCGCCATGCTGGAGGGGCTGGAGCGCATGGGCTGGGAGCCGATCCTGGACCGCGGCAACCCGATCGGGCTGAAGCGCGGCGATGCCTCGGTCAGCCTGGAGCCAGGCGGGCAGTTCGAGCTCTCCGGCGCGCCGCTCGAGGACCTGCACGGCACCGCGGCGGAGCTGGAGGACCACCTGCGCGAGGTGCGGGAGGTGGCCGCGCCGCTCGGCCTCGGCTTCGCGCCGCTCGGCTTCCACCCGCTGGCCCGGCGGGAGGACATGCCGTGGATGCCGAAGGGCCGCTACGCCATCATGCGGGAGTACATGCCGCGCGTCGGCGCCATGGGGCTCGACATGATGCTGCGCACCTGCACCGTGCAGGTGAACCTCGACTTCGGCGACGAGGCCGACATGGTGGAGAAGCTGCGCATCAGCCTCGCCCTGCAGCCGCTGGCCACCGCGCTCTTCGCCAACTCCCCCTTCCGCGAGGGGCGGCCCAACGGCTTGCGCACCCTGCGCGGCCGCGTCTGGACCGAGACGGACCCGGACCGCACCGGCATCCCGCCCGTGGTGTTCGAGGCGGGCTTCGGCTTCGAGCGCTTCGCGCAGCATGTGCTCGACGTGCCGATGTACTTCCTGATGCGCGGGGGCCAGTGGATCGACGCCACCGGCTCCACCTTCCGCGACTTCATGGCGCGCGGCCTGCCCGGCCACCCCGGCATCGAGGCGACGATGGGGGACTGGGCGGACCACGTGACCACCGTCTTCACCGATGTCCGCCTCAAGCGCTTCCTGGAGATGCGCGGCGCCGATGCCGGCAGCCCGGAGATGATGGTGGCCCTCTCCGCCTTCTGGACCGGCCTGCTCTACGACGACGCGGCGCAGAAGGCCGCCGCCGCCCTGGTGCGCGGCTGGGACGTGGCGGAGATGCAGGCGCTGCGCGTGGCGGTGCCGGAGGGGGGGCTCGCCACCCCCTTCCGCGGCGCCACGGTGCGCGAGCTGGCGCATGTGGCGGTGGCCATCGCGCGCGACGGGCTGCGCGCCCGGGGCCTCGGCGAGGAGCGCCACTTGGCGCCGCTGGAGCGCATCGTGGAAAGCGGCGAGACCCAGGCCGACCGCTGGCTGCGCCTCTATGGGTCGGAATGGGGCGGCGACGTCTCCCGCATCCTGGCGGCGGCGGCGATCTGAGGCGCGGCACCGCCCGCCGGCGGTGCCTTCTGCCAGCCTCCGCTCAGGCAGGCACCGGGGCATGGCGCTGTGCCGCCTCGGCCATCAGCCGGATGGCCGCCGGCACGTCGGGCGCCGTGCCCAGCGTCTCCAGGGCCTCGCCCACGCTCAGCAGCAGGCGCAGGCCGTGCGGGAAGCGCTGGATGATCACGCACCACTCCTCTTCCGCCCAGGCGGCGGGAGCGACGAGCAGCGTCACCTCGCCGTCGCAGCCGACGCTGGGGAACAGGCTCCAGCGCCCGGGCAGGGCACGCAGGCCGGCCGTCAGCGCGGCGATCTCGGCGGCGCTGAGCCGGTCGGCTTCCTGGAAAACATGCACCGCGCACATTCTGTGCCCCTTTAACGTCCGGGGCACGACAGCCGCACCCACACCCGGTTTTCCCACGGGGTTTTCGCGGAGAAAGGTTAACATCCCTTAAAAATCATGAGTCGATCACGGAAATGTTAAAAGCAGGGAAAGGCTAATTCGCGCCCGCACTCCTGTTCATGGAGTGTTCCGGATGCTGGCATCCGGCTCCTCGGCGCCCCACATGCCCATCCCGCGCATCCGGTGATTCCCGCATGAACCATATCATCCCCGCCGCCACGCCCTTCCTGCCGCCCAAGCGCCCGGCCCCGCCGCAGACGCGGCGGCTGCAGGTGGTCTCGCCCTATGAGCCGGCGGGCGACCAGCCCACCGCCATCGCGCAGCTGGTGGAAGGGCTGAGGCAGGGGGAGCGGGACCAGGTGCTGCTCGGCGTCACCGGCTCGGGCAAGACCTTCAGCATGGCCAAGGTGATCGAGGCGCAGCAGCGCCCGACGCTGATCCTGGCGCCGAACAAGACGCTGGCCGCGCAGCTCTACGGCGAGATGAAGTCCTTCTTCCCGGAGAACGCGGTCGAGTACTTCGTCAGCTACTACGACTACTACCAGCCGGAAGCTTATGTGCCGCGCTCCGACACCTATATCGAGAAGGACGCGCAGATCAACGAGCAGATCGACCGGATGCGGCACAGCGCCACCCAGGCGCTGCTGGAGCGCAACGACGTCATCATCGTCGCCTCCGTCTCCTGCATCTACGGCATCGGCTCGGTCGAGCTGTACTCGAACATGGTGGTCAAGCTGCAGCTCGGCGGGCGCATCGCGCGCGAGCAGTTGCTGAAGGCGCTGGTGGAGCAGCAGTACCGCCGCAACGACGCCGCCTTCCAGCGCGGCACCTTCCGCGTGCGCGGCGAGACGGTGGACATCTGGCCCTCGCACCTCGAGGACCGCGCCTGGCGCGTCTCCCTGTTCGGCGACGAGGTGGACAGCCTCCGCGAGTTCGACCCGCTGACCGGCGAGATCGCCGGCGAGATGGAGAGCGTCGCCGTCTACGCCAACAGCCACTACGTGACGCCGCGCCCGACGCTGCTGCAGGCGATCCGCGACATCCGCGTGGAGCTGAAGCAGACGCTGGAGCGGCTGACCGCCGAGGGCAAGCTGCTGGAGGCGCAGCGGCTGGAGCAGCGCACCACCTTCGACCTGGAGATGATGGAGACCACCGGCTCCTGCAAAGGCATCGAGAACTACTCGCGCTACCTCTCCGGCCGCGGCCCCGGCCAGCCGCCGCCGACGCTGTTCGAGTACCTGCCCGAGAACGCGCTGCTCGTCGTCGATGAGAGCCATGTGACGGTGCCGCAGATCGGCGGCATGTACCGGGGCGACTTCGCGCGCAAATCGGTGCTGACCGAGTTCGGCTTCCGCCTGCCCTCCTGCATGGACAACCGCCCGCTGAAGTTCGAGGAGTGGGAGAGCTTCCGCCCGGACACCATCTTCGTCAGCGCCACGCCGGGCGGCTGGGAGATGGAGCGGACGGGCGGCACCTTCGCTGAGCAGGTCATCCGCCCCACCGGGCTGATCGACCCGCCGGTGGAGATCCGCCCCGTCGAGGGCCAGGTGGACGACCTGCTGGCCGAGTGCCGCACGGTGATGGGGAAGGGCGGGCGCGTGCTCGTCACCACCCTGACCAAGCGCATGGCCGAGGACCTGACGGAGTACATGACCGAGGCCGGCATCAAGGTGCGCTACCTGCACTCGGATGTGGACACGCTGGAACGCATCGAGATCATCCGCGACCTGCGCAAGGGCGTGTTCGACGTGCTGGTGGGCATCAACCTGCTGCGCGAGGGGCTGGACATCCCGGAATGCGCCCTCGTCGCCATCCTCGACGCCGACAAGGAGGGCTTCCTCCGCTCCACCACCTCGCTGATCCAGACCATCGGCCGCGCCGCGCGCAACGCCGAGGGCCGCGTGGTGCTCTACGCCGACCGCATGACCAACAGCATGCGCGCCGCGCTGGAGGAGACCGACCGCCGCCGCAGCAAGCAGCAGGCCTACAATGCCGAGCACGGCATCACGCCGCAGACCATCCGGCGGCAGATCAGCGACGTGCTGCAATCGGTCTATGAGCAGGACTACGTCACCGTTGCGCCCACCGCGGCGGAGGAGGACGGGCCGGTCGAGTTCGTCGGCAAGGACCTGCGCGCCAGCATCGCCGAGCTGGAGCGCAAGATGCGCGCCGCCGCCGCCGATCTGGAGTTCGAGACCGCGGCACGGCTGCGCGACGAGATCAAGCGGCTGGAGAATCTGGAGCTGGGCCTCGGCGCGCCGGCGCTGGAGCCGAACCGCGCCGGCCGCTCCATGCAGGAAGCGGCGCCGCGGCGCGGC
>NZ_JCACVY010000122.1:0-13474 GCF_058833935.1 Roseomonas sp. TS2
CCTGCTGCGCGAGGGCTACACCTTCATCGGCCGCCGCTGCGACGAGCTGGGCACCGACCTCTTCGCCACCCGGCTGATGATGACGCCCGTGCTGTGCATGCGCGGGGCAGAGGCGGCGCGGATGTTCTACGCGCCGGGCCGCTTCACCCGCCAGGGCGCCATGCCGCGCACCACGCTGTGGCTGCTGCAGGACAAGGGCAGCGTGCAGGCGCTGGACGGCGCGGCGCACCGGCACCGCAAGGCGATGTTCATGGCCATGATGTCGCCCGGCGCCATCGCCGGCGCCGCCGACCTGCTGGAGAAGCACTGGCGCGAGGCCCTGCCGCGCTGGGAGGCGGCCGGGGAGGTGGCGCTGTTCGAGGAGATGGGCCTGCTGCTGACGCGCGTGGCCTGCGACTGGGCCGGCGTGCCCCTGCGGGAGGAGGACGCCCCCACCCTGGCCGCCGAGCTCACGGCCATGATCGAGTATTCCGGCCGCGTCGGCCCCGGCACGCTGAACGCGCTGCGCCTGCGCGCCCGCACCGAGCGGCGGATGCGCGCCCTGGTGCGGGAGATCCGCGCCGGCGCGGTGCCGGTGCCCGAGGGCAGCGCGGCGGCGCTGATCGCCGCGCACCGCGCGCCGGACGGCACGCCGCTGGACGAGAAGGCGGCCGCCGTGGAACTGATCAACATCCTCCGCCCGACCGTCGCGGTGGGGCGCTTCATCGCCTTCGCCGCCCTGGCCCTGCATGAGAACCCCGCCTGGCGGGCCCGCTTCGCCGCGGGAGAGGAGGACGGCCTGGAGCCCTTCGTACAGGAGGTGCGGCGCTTCTATCCCTTCTTCCCGATGATCGGCGGGCGGGCCTGCGAGGCCTTCGAATGGCACGGCCACCGCTTCGCGGCGGGCGACTGGGTGCTGCTCGACCTCTACGGCACCAATCACGACCCGCGCCTCTGGCCGGAGCCGCACCGCTTCCGCCCCGAGCGTTTCCACGGCTGGACGGGCGACCCGGACACCCTCGTCCCGCAGGGGGCGGGTGACCCGTACCAGGGGCACCGCTGCCCGGGCGAGTGGATCACCATCGCGCTGATGGGCCGCGCCGTGCGGCTGCTCAGCCAGGCCATGCGCTATGCCCTGCCGCCGCAGGACCTCTCCATCCGGCTGAACCGGATGCCCGCCATGGCGGAAAGCGGCGTGCGGCTGCGCGAGATCCGCCGCGCCGCCTGAGACGGCCCCGTCACAAAGTTATCCCCAGATTCCGTGGAGCGATCTGGGGATAAGACCGGGAGGCCGGTGTGGAAAATCCGGCCAACCCCTTGTCCCGCCTCAGCGTGTCAGGCGGATATCCAGCCCCTTGTAGAGGGCCACGCCATAGATGCCGTGTGGCCGCACCCCCTCCACCCGCTGGGTGGAGACCACCCAGAGCGGCTGGCGCAGCAGCGGCAGCCAGACATTCGCCTCGGCGATGCGCTTCTGCAGCTCGCCCATCACCCGGGCCCGCTCGGCCGGGTCGGTCGCGCCGCGCGCCTGGCGCAGCGCCTCGTCCGTCTCGGGGTCGTTCCAGTTCATCCGGTTCGGTGTCGGGCGGTTGGTGCTCGGGAAGTAGAGCGAGAAGGCGTCGGTGGCCGACATGTAGGGGTAGGACATGACGAAGGCGTCGAATTCCTGCGTCGCCAGCTTGCCCCAGCCCACCGTGGCATCCCAGAGCTGCACCCGCAGCTCGATGCCGACGCGCCGCAGATCGGCCTGGATCGCCTGCATCACCGTGCTGTTGACCGAGGTCTGCAGCGCGTAGAGCAGCAGCGAGGCGCGCTGCCCGTCCTTCACCCGCACGCCGTCGGAGCCGGGCGTCCAGCCGGCCTCGTCCAGCACCTTGCGCGCCGCGCTGGCATCGAATTGCGGCACCAGCTTGGCCGCCTCGGGGTTGAAGTCGAGGGCGGCGGGGTTGAGGTAGGCGGTGGCTGCCTCGCCCGCGCCGAAGAAGACGGCCTTGGCGATGGCCTGCTTGTCCACCGCCAGGTTCACCGCCTCGCGGATGGCGGGGTCGCCGCTCACCGGCTTGTCCACCTTGAAGCCGAGGAAGTGGTCGAAGAAGTGCACCGGCTGCTGCTGCAGCTTCAGCGTCGGGATGCGGCGCAGCCCCTCGAGCGCGAAATAGGGGATCCACTGCGTCACGTCGCCCTGGCCGGACTGCACGGCGGCGAGCCGCGTGGTGGCCTCGGGGATGATGCGCAGGATGATGCGCTCCACCTGCGGCGCGGGGTTCTTGTAGATCGGCGGGCCCCAGTTGTAGCGCGGGTGCTTCGTCAGCACCATCTCCTGCCGCGGCGTCCAGGACTGCCAGCAATAGGGGCCGGTGCCGTTGAAGCCCTGCACGCCGAAATTGTCGCCTAGCCGCTCCACCGTCGCCTGGTCGACGATGCTGCCGAAATACTGCGTCAGTTGCAGCAGCAGCTCGCTGAAGGGCTCCTTCAGCTCATAGACCAGGGTGTGGTCGTCCACCGCGCGGATGTCCTGCACCGGGCCGGCGCGCCAGCGCACCGGGCTGCGCGTCGCCGGGTCCACCCAGCGCTTCAGCGAATAGGCGGCATCCTTCGCGGTGAAGGGCTTGCCGTCGCAGAAGGTGACGCCCTGGCGCAGCTTGAAGGTGTAGGTGCGGCCATCCTCGCTGACGCTCCAGCTCTCGGCCAGGCCGGGGCGGATGGTGCGCTGGTCCCAGTCCATCGTCACCAGCGTGTCGGACAGCAGGAACAGCGCCTCGCCCGCCGCGAGGGAGGAGGTGCGGGCGGGGTCGTAGCGGTCGGCGTCGATTTCGCGCAGGACCAGCAGGGCGTCGCGCGGGGCGGATTGCGCGCCGGCCGGCGCGGCGGCGCCGAGCGCGCCCAGCAGGAGGGCGGCGCCCCCGAGCCAGCGCATCATCGGCCGGGTGGCGGTGCGGCGGGATGCCTTGAACATAGGCGGACCTCTCCTCTCCAGGCGGTTGCAAGCCGTCGACCTCGCGCCGTGTCCGGCCCGCCATCCCTGCGGGTGGCCGGCCGTTCGGGGCGGTCTTTCTCCCTGTCGCGCCGGCGGTGGGCATACCCCCTCCACCCGCCCTTTGCCGGAAGGTCAACAGAATGGCCGCGGAACGTCAACGCCGCGCAATGAGCGGGCCGCCCCCCGCGCTCGCGGCAGCGTTACCTGACGGCACAACCGGAGCGGGTCACATTCCGGCCGTTCCCGTCTTTCCGGGGACGCGGCGGAGTTCGATCGATGCGCTCACCCTCATCCCGCCATGGCCTGGAGGCACGTCCGGCCATGGCGCATGGCTCGCCGGCGCTGCGTGGCCTGGCCGTCGTGGCCAAGGCGCTGGCCAGCTTCGCCGTCACCTTCATCGAGCTCCTGGCGGAGCTGCTGGCGCCGCTCCTGCTGTTCGTCGGCGCGCTCTGGTGGGGGGCGCTGCGCCTGGTCGGCCAGATCTCGGCCGAGCCGGAACTTCAGGCGATGCTGCACGTTCTGCCGACGCAACTGCAACTGGGCGCCTACGATCTGACCCCCGCCGGGCTGATCCGCCAGGGGCTTTTGCTGCTGGCCGTGGTGGCCGCCTGCCGCACCGTGAACCGGCTGCTGGCCCGGGAATTGTGAGCAGCGCCGCCACGCGCCACCCGATGTCTGCGCAGGCGGGCCGGCCGGACGCGGCGCCCGCGAGAGGAGATTGTGCATGAGCGACACGTCACCGGACCGGGAGGAGCGCATCCGCGCCCGTGCCTACGAGATGTGGGAAGCCGAGGGCCGGCAGGAGGGGAAGGCGGAGCACTACTGGCACCGCGCCCGGGAGGAGATGGAGCCGCCTTCCGGCAGCCTGGACGACCAGCTGGCCGATACCTTTCCCGCCAGCGATCCGCCCAGCATGACCAGCCCCAGCTATCCGGAGGAGCCGCTGCCGGCCGTGCCGCAGGACGAGGCGCTCCCCGCCCGGTCGGCCACGGTGGAGGAGCGGCCGGAACCGGCACCGGCCAAGCCCGCCAAATCCGGCAAGCCGAAGCCGCCGCCCAAATCCGCTGCCCAGCCGGCCGCTGCCCAGCCTGCAACTACCCAGCCGGCCGCCCAGCCCACGCCCAGGCCGGCCGCCAAGCCGAAGGCCAAGCCGGCGCCGCGCGGCAAGGCCTGACAAGGCCGCGCGGAAGGATTGCTGCCACCGTTGAGGCGGGAAGGAGACCGCTCCCTCTGCCCCAGCGGGAGCGGGACGGCGCAGATTGCCGCCTCGCCTTTTCCCGCCTTCGAATTGACAAAAACATTCCTGCTGATCTTGCCTGCAAGACATGAAGCCGATCTTGTGAAAGGGTGGGCTTTACTGCCAGCCAGGAAAGAATAATCTCCGCCACGCCACTGTTTTAACCGCGAGGATCATCATCGATGCGGAACATTATTGTGGCTGCCGCGCTTGCGGCCGCGGCGGCTTCTCCCGCCCTGGCGCAGACCAGCACGACAGCTCCTTCCAGCCTGCCCGTGACCCAGGTGCGCACCGTGGCCGATCTGGCCGCCATCTGCGACCCCGCCCCCGGCCCGCTGCGGCTGGAGGCCATCGCCTACTGCCAGGGCTACATCACCGCGGCGGGCCAGTACCACGCCGCCATGTTCCCGGCCGGCAGCGGCCGTAAGCCGCTCTACTGCGTGCCCAGCCCGGCGCCCTCCGTGGCGCAGACCGGCATCGCCTTCGCCGCCTGGGCGCGGCAGAACGCGCAGTATGCCGCCGAGCCGGCGCTGGACGGGCTGCACCGCTGGGCCCAGGCCACCTATCCCTGCCCGGCCGAGACCACGCCGCCGCGCGCCGGCCGCCCGGCCAGCCGCTAAGAGGGAGCCGTCGCAATGAGCACCACCATCCTGCGTCCCGCCCGCCTCGCCCTGCCGCTGCTGGCGGCGCTGGCCCTCGGCGCCTGCGCCAACATGAACCCGACCACGCGCAACGTGGCCGGCGGCACCGCCGGGGGTGCCGCGCTGGGCGGCATCATCGGCTCCTTCACCGGCGATGCCGGCTTCGGCGCGCTGCTGGGCGCCGGCGCGGGCGCCGCGGGCGGCTATCTCTACGATCAGTCGCAGCAGCAACAATACCAGAACCGCCGGCCGCCGCGCCGGTACTGAGCCGGCCGACCGGGCGGGGGCCTGTGCGCGGCCCCCGCCCTCCTGGCGCCCGCCGGGCCGCCACGCCTATCTTCGCCGCCCGCGCGTGAGGCCCCGCCCCATGTCCCTGGTCCCCACCTTCGCCACCCCGCCTGGCTTCCTCGGCGTCACCCGCACCGACCGTGGTGCGGATTTCGCCGTGGCCGGCATCCCGCTCGACCTCGGCACCACCAACCGTGCCGGCGCCCGCTCCGGCCCGCAGGCGATCCGCGCCGCCAGCCGCATGCTGGTCGATGGTGCGCACCCGTCGCACTGGGTGGACCCGGCCACCCTCTCGCTGGCGGATCTCGGCGAGTTCTCCATCGCGCTGGGAGACCTGCCCGGCAGCCTGGCGGCGATCGAGGCGCAGGCGGCGGACCTTTCGCACCTGATCGCGCTGGGCGGCGAGCACGGCATCACCCTGCCGCTGCTGCGCGCTCTCTCGCGCCGCCTGGGCGGCCCGCTCGCGCTGGTGCATTTCGACGCGCATGTGGACACCTGGCCGGACAATTTCGGCCAGATCTACGGGCACGGCTCGGTGTTCTACCACGCGCTGCGCGAGGGGCTGGTGGACCCGCAGCGGATGATCCAGGTGGGCATCCGCTCCCCCGTGCAGCGCGAGGTGTGGGACTGGACCCTGTCGCAGGGCGTCACCATCCTCGACGCGCAGACGGTGCACGAGGCCGGCCCCGCCGCCGTGGCCGAGCGCATCCACGCGGTGGTGGGCGATGCCCCCGCCTATCTCAGCTTCGACATCGACACGCTGGACCCCGCCTTCGCCCCCGGCACCGGCACGCCGGAGATCGGCGGCCTCGCCTCCTGGCAGGCGCAGGGCATCCTGCGCCGGCTCGGCGGGCTGGACTGGCGCGGCATGGACATCGTCGAGGTGGCGCCGGCCTACGACGTGTCGGAAATCACCGCGCTGGCCGCCGCGACCATCGCCTGGGAATACCTGGCGCTCGTGGCCATGCCCAAGCCCCGGGGCTGAGGCACCGAAAACGCGTCCCTGCCGGCGCGGCATGGCTTTAAATAGCTCACCGCGCTGCTTATCTGGCGCATTCGCTGACGCTATCGCACGTGCCGCGAGCCCCGCAGAGCAGGGCACAGCAACGACGTAAACGCGTCCTTCTCGCTCGTGCCGGCCATTCCCGTGGGCCGGCTTCACTGGAAGGAAGTGGCTATGTTCGGTGACCGGACCGCTGCGATGCCAGACCATCGCAACATCGCCTGACGCATCCGCCGGGGCCTGACGCCCCGGTCTGACGCCGTCGCCCGTCTTCTCGTCCCGTTCCGCTCCGATGTTGTGGGGGTTCCGTCCATGGGCCTGATCCGCTCGCGTTCCGCCGTGGCGCCGCTGCGCCGTTCCCTGCGTTCCGAGGCGCGCCTGCCCAGCGTGGAGGCGCTGGTCGCCGCCGAGCGCCCGGCCGAGCCGGTGCTCTGCCTGCGCCCGGCTGTCATCGCCGAGGCGGCGCGGGATTTCGTCGGCGGCTTTCCCGGCACCGTGCTCTACGCCGTGAAGTGCAACCCGGAGCCCGCCGTGCTGCGCGCGCTCTGGGAAGGTGGCGTGCGGCACTTCGACTGCGCCTCTGCCGCCGAGGTGGCGCTGGTGCGCAGCCTGTTCCCCGAGGCCGCCATCCACTTCATGCATCCGGTGAAGTCCCGCCCCGCCATCCGCGAGGCGTGGGAGTACCAGGGCGTGCGCGACTTCGTGCTGGACGATGCGAGCGAGCTCGCGAAGATCCTGGCGGAGACGGGCGCTGGCGCGGCCGATGGGCTGGGGCTGGTGGTGCGCATCGCGCCGCCGCCAGGGGGCGGTGCGCTGTACGACCTCTCCGGCAAGTTCGGCGCCGGGCTGGAGGAGGCCGTGGCCCTGCTGCGCGCGGCGCGCCCGCACGCGGCGCGGCTCGGCATCTCCTTCCATGTCGGCTCGCAGTGCATGGAACCGCTGGCCTACCGGCGTGCCATCGCCCTGGCGGGCCAGGCGATCCGCATGGCCGGGGTGGCGGTCGAGGTGGTCGATGTCGGCGGCGGCTTCCCGGTGGCCTATCCGGAGATCGAGCCGCTGCCGCTCGGCGCCTATTTCGCCGAGATCGAGGCGGCCTTCGAGGCGCTGGGCCTGCCGCAGGCTGAGCTGTGGGCGGAGCCGGGGCGCGCCCTGGCCGCCGCCGGCGGCTCCGTGGTGGTGCAGGTGCAGATGCGGCGCGGCGGGATGCTGTACGTGAACGATGGCGTCTATGGCAGCCTCTCCGATGCGGGCGCGCCGGGCTTCCGCTTCCCGGCGCGGCTGCTGCGGCCGGAGGGCGGCGCCTCGCCGGTGCGGCGCGGCTTCTCGCTCTTCGGCCCCACCTGCGACAGCGCCGACATCATGCGCGGCCCCTTCGAGCTGCCGGAGGATGTGCGGGAGGGCGACTGGATCGAGATCGGCCAGCTCGGGGCCTATGGCGCCTGCCTGCGCACCGGCTTCAACGGCTTCGACCGGGCCCGCCTGGCCGAGGTGGCCGACCG
Organism: Roseomonas sp. TS2; assembly: GCF_058833935.1. Classification (NCBI taxonomy): domain Bacteria; kingdom Pseudomonadati; phylum Pseudomonadota; class Alphaproteobacteria; order Acetobacterales; family Roseomonadaceae; genus Roseomonas; species Roseomonas sp. TS2. Next base: position 7,625 of record NZ_JCACVY010000122.1, read on the forward strand.
CGCCATGCTGGGCGACGTGGCGGAGGAACTGCCGCAGGCTGCGTGACGGACAGGATGAAGATGATGGGGGGCGGGGGAGAAGGAATTCTTCCCCGCCTTTCTTTTTTCATGCCCGCCACGGCACCAGCGCCCCGCCACGGTGCCGCAGCCTGTCGAGCGCCAGGAAGATGACCGGGGTGGTGTAGAGCGTCAGCAGCTGCGACACGACGAGCCCGCCGATGATGGTGATGCCGAGCGGCTGGCGCATCTCCGCCCCCGTGCCGGTGCCCACCGCCAGCGGCACCGCGCCGAGCAGCGCGGCAAGCGTGGTCATCAGGATCGGCCGGAAGCGGTCCCGGCAGGCGGCCAGGATGGCTTCCTCGCCGCCGATGCCCTTCTCCCGCTCATGCTCCAGCGCGAAATCCACCAGCATGATGGCGTTCTTCTTGACGATGCCCATCAGCAGGATGATGCCGATCAGCGCCATCACCGAGAGCGGGATGCCGGTGATCACCATGGCCAGCAGCGCGCCCAAGCCCGCCGTGGGCAGGGTGGAGATGATGGTCAGCGGATGGATGAAGCTCTCGTAGAGCACGCCGAGCACGATGTAGATGGCCAGCACCGCGCCCAGGATCAGCAGCGGCTGCGAGCGGCTGAAATCCTGGAAGGCGGCGGCGTTGCCGCCATATTGCGCGCGCAGCGTGCCGGGCAGCATCACCTCGCGCTCGGCCTGCTGCACCAGCGCCGTGGCGTCGCCCAGCGCCAGGCCGGGGCCGAGGTTGAAGCTGATGGTGGTGGCCGGGAACTGGCCCCGGTGCGTCACCCGCAGCGGCGCCACGTCCCGCTCCACCCGCGCCACGGCGGCGAGGGGCACCTGCGCGCCGTCCCGCCCGGGGACGAAGATGCGGTCGAGCTGCACCGCGCCCTGCTGCAGGGCAGGGTCGATCTCCAGCACCACCTTGTACTGGTTACGGGCGCCGTAGAGCGTCGAGATCTGCCGCTGCGAGAAGGCGTTGTTGAAGGCGCTGCTGATGGCGGTGATGGAGACGCCGAGCCGCGCCGCCGCGTCGCGGTCGATGATGACGCGGTTGGTGAGGCCCGAGCGCTCCTGGTCGCTGGAGACATCGGCGATGCCGGGCACGGTGCGCAGCTTCTCGACCATGGTGTTGGTCCAGGTGCGGAGCTCCTCCAGGTCGGTGCCGAGCAGGATGTAGGAATAGGCGGCGTTGCCCGGCCGGCCGCCCACGAACAGATCCTGCTGCGCGCGCAGGAAGGCGTTGACGCCGGGGATGCGGCCGAGCGGGGCGCGCAACCGCTCGATCACCTGCGCCGCCGAGGCATCCCGCTCGGCGCGCGGCTTGAGCGCGATGTAGAACTGCCCCGTATTGGTGCCGCCGCTCCAACTGCTGCCGCCGATCTGCGAGCCGACGCTGGCCACCGCCGGGTCGCGCAGGATGATGCGCGTCAGCTGCTCTTGGTAGCCCACCATGGTGGCGAAGGAGGTGTCCGGCGCCGCCTGGGCGTTGCCGGCCAGCAGCCCGGTGTCCTGCTCCGGGAACAGCCCTTTCGGCACGCTCATGTAGAGCCACACCGTCAGCACCAGGAAGCCGAGGCTGGCCAGCAGGGAAAGCCAGCGGAAGCGCAGCACCCAGCCCAGCGACCACATGTAGCCGCGGATGATCCCGTCCATGCCGGCCTCGAAGGCGCGGCCGAAGCGGCCGGGCGGGCGCTCCTCGGCGCGGCCGAGATGGGCGGCCAGCATCGGTGTCAGCGTCAGCGCCAGCACCGCCGAGATCAGCACCGCGATCGCCATGGTGGCGGAGAACTCGCGGAACAGCCGGCCGACGATGCCCTCCATCGCCAGCAGCGGGATGAACACCGCCACCAGCGAGAGGGTGATGGAGACGATGGTGAAGCCGATCTGCCGCGCCCCTTCCAGCGCCGCCTCGAAGGGCGCCATGCCGCGCTCGCGCATCCGCGCCATGTTCTCGATCATGACGATAGCGTCGTCGACGACGAAGCCCACCGAGACGATCAGCGCCATCAGCGAGAAGTTGTTGAGCGAATAGCCCATCAGCCAGATGACGAAGAGCGTGCCGAGCAGCGAGAGCGGCACGGTGACGCTGGCCGCGACAACCGGCCCGGTGCGCCGCAGGAACAGCGCCACCACCCCGATCACCAGCGCCACGGTGATCAGCAGCGTCAGCTCCACCTCCTCGACGCTGGCGCGGATGGTGCCGGAGCGGTCGCTCATCGTCTCGATGCGCACGCCGCCGGGCACCCAGCGCTCCAGCTGCGGCAGCATGGCGCGCACGCCGTCCACCACCTCCAGCACGTTGGCGTCGGCCTGCTTGAAGACCATCATCAGGATGGCCGGGCGCTCGTTGAACCAGGCGGCCTGGCGGCGGGAGCGGGTGGCGTCCGTGACGCTGGCGATCTGCGACAGGCGCAGCACGCCCCCCTCCGCAGTGCGGATGACCAGCGGCGCGTACTGCGCGGCGCGGTCCAGCCGGTCGTTCACCGCGAGGCTGGTGGCCTGCTCCGGCCCCTCGATATGCCCCACCGGCTGGGTGATGTTGGCCTGGGTGACGGCGGTGCGGATGTCCTCGAAGGCGACGCCGGCCGCCGCCGCCGCGTCCGGGTTCACCGCGATGCGCACGGCCGGCTGGTCGGCGCCGCCCACCTGCACCTGCGCGACACCCTTCACCTGCGCCAGGCGCTGCGCCACGATGCTGTCCGCCACGTCGTAGAGCGCGCTGGCGCGCAGCGTGTCGGCGGTCATGGCCAGGATCAGCACCGGCGCATCGGCCGGGTTGATCTTGCGGATGCTGGGCGGGTTGGGCAGGCCGGAGGGCAGGTCCTCCCGCGCCGCGTTCACCGCCGCCTGCACGTCCCGCGCCGCGTCCGACTGGGTGCGGGAGAGATCGAACTGGATGATGATGTTGCCGGTGCCGGTGCTGGCGAAGGAGGTCATCTCGGTGATGCCCGCCACCTCACCGATGCGCCGCTCCAGCGGCGCGATGACGGTGGCCGCCAGCGTCTCCGGGTTGGCGCCGGGCTGGCTGACGCTGACGAACAGCGTCGGGATATCGACGCGCGGCATGGCCGAGACGGGCAGCTCGCGCAGCGCCACCAGCCCGGCCAGCGCCAGCCCGACGGCCAGCAGCACCGTGGCCACCGGCCGCCGCAGGAAGGGGGCGGAGATGGAGAACATCGCCTCAGGCCGCCTTTTCCCGGCCGCGCCGGCCCAGCGCGCCGCGCAGCTCCTCGAGCCCCAGATAGACCGCCGGCGTGGTGAACAGCGTGACGAGCTGGCTCAGCAGCAGCCCGCCCACGATGGAGACGCCGAGCGGCAGCCGCAGCTCCGACCCCACGCCGGATTGCAGCACCAGCGGCAGGGCGCCGAGCAGGGCGGCGGCGGTGGTCATCATGATCGGGCGGAAGCGCAGCAGCGCCGCCTCGCGGATCGCGTCACGCGGGCTCATGCCGTGGTCGCGCTGCGCCTCCAGCGCGAAGTCGATCATCATGATGGCGTTCTTCTTGACGATGCCCATCAGCAGGATGATGCCGATCAGCCCCACCACGGAGAGATCCAGCCCCCACAGCTCCAGCGCCAGCAGCGCGCCGATGCCGGCCGAGGGCAGGGTGGAGAGGATGGTGATGGGGTGGATGAAGCTCTCGTAGAGCACGCCGAGCACGATGTAGATGACCACCACAGCGGCCAGGATCAGCCAGGGCTGCCCCTCCAGCGAGGAGGCGAACTCCGCGGCGTCGCCGGCGAAGCGGCCGGCGATGCTGTCGGGCAGGCCGATCTGCTGGCCGGCGGCGGTGATGTCGGCGATCGCCTGGCCCAGCGCCATGCCCGGCGCCAGGTTGAAGCTGATGGTGACGGCGGGGAACTGGTTCTCCCGCGTCACCAGCAGCGGGCCGCTGGTGCGGGTGAAGCGGGCGATCTCGGCCAGCGGCACCTGGGCGTTGTCGGCGCCCGGCACGCGCAGCTGGCCGATGGCGGTGGGGTCCTGCCGCAGCCGGTCGGAGGCTTCCAGCACCACGCGGTACTGGTTGCTCTGGCCGTAGATGGTGGAGATCTGCCGCTGGCCGAAGGCGTTGTAGAGGGCGTTGTCGATCGCCTGCATCGAGACGCCAAGCCGCGCCGCGCGGTCGCGGTCCACCTCGATGGCCAGGCGCAGCCCCTCGTCGCGCTGGTCGGTCGCCACGTCGCGCAGGCCGGGCAGGGCGCGCAGCCGCTCCAGCACGCGCGGCGCCCAGAGGGAGAGGGTGGCGGCGTCGGAATCGGTCAGGGTGTACTGGTACTGGGTGGTGCTGATGCGCGGGCTGATCTGGATGTCCTGCACCGCCTGCGGGTAGGCGACGATGCCCGGCACCTCGGCCAGCTTCGGCTTCAGCCGCTCGATGACGCCTTGCGCATCGAGCCCCCGCTCGGCGCGCGGGCGCAGGATGGCGGTGATGCGGCCGGTGTTCTGCGCCGGGTTCAGCGCGCCGGCGCCGGCCACGGCGGTGACGGAGGCCACGGCGGGGTCGCCTCGCACCACCTCGGCCAGCTTCGCCTGCGCCTCCGCCGAGCGGGTGAAGGAGGCATCCTGCGGCACCTCGGTGGTGATGCTGATCAGCCCGGTATCCTGCACCGGCAGGAAGCCCTTGGGCATGACGACGTAGAGCCAGGCGGTGAGCGCCACGGTCAGCAGCGCCGCCAGCAGGGTCAGCCCCTGGTGGCGCATGGTGACGGCCAGCGCCCGGCCATAGCCGAGGCGCATCCGCTCGAAGCCGTTCTCGAACCAGCGCGTGCTCCAGCCCGGCTGGTGCCCGCCGCGCAGGACGAGGGCGCACATCATCGGCGTCAGCGTCAGCGAGACCACCATGGAGACCAGCACGGCGGCGGTCAGCGTCTCGGCGAATTCGCGGAACAGCCGGCCGATCACCCCCTCCATGAACAGCAGCGGGATGAACACCGCCACCAGCGAGAGGGTGAGCGAGACGATGGTGAAGGCGATCTGCCTCGAGCCCTCGAAGGCGGCCTCCAGCGGGCGCATCCCCTTCTCGATCAGGCGGACGATGTTCTCGATCATGACGATGGCGTCGTCGACGACGAAGCCCGTCGCGATGGTCAGCGCCATCAGCGAGAGGTTGTCGAGCGAGTAGCCCATCACCGCCATGATGCCGAAGGTGCCGATGATGGAGAGCGGCAGCGCCACGGCGGGCACCAGCGTCGCCCGCCCGCTGCCGAGGAACAGGTAGATCACCCCCACCACCAGCGCGATCGCCAGCACCAGGGTGAGCTGCACCTCGTGCACCGAGGCGCGGATCGTCTCCGTGCGGTCGGACACCACCTGGAGGCGGGCGCCGGCGGGGATGGCGGCCTGCAACTCGGGCAGCAGGCGCTGGATGCGCTCCACCGTCTGCACGATGTTGGCGCCGGGCTGGCGCTGCACGTCGATCAGCACGGCGGGGCGGCCGTTGAACCAGGCGCCGTTGCGCTCGTTCTCCAGCGTCTCCACCGCCTCGCCCACGTCGCGCAGCCGCACCGGCGCGTTGCCCTGCCAGGCGATGATGACGTCGGCGAACTCGGCGGCCGAGTTGATCTGGTCGTTGGCGAGGATGGAGGAGGCCTGGCGCGGCCCGTCCAGCGAGCCCTTCGGGCTGTTCTGGTTGGCGGCGGTGACGGCGGTGCGCACCGTCTCCATGCTGAGGCCATAGGCCGCCAGCCGCAGCGGATCGACCCGCAGCCGCACGGCGGGGCGCATGTTGCCCTGCACCGTCACGCGCCCCACGCCGCTGGCCTGGGAGAGCTTCTGCGCGATCAGCGTGTCCGCGAGGTCGGAGAGCCGCATGATGGGCAGCGTCTCCGAGGTC
>NZ_JCACVY010000123.1:0-13301 GCF_058833935.1 Roseomonas sp. TS2
TGGGCGGCGCCGCCCCTGCCGGCCGCCACGCCGCGCCAGGCGCCCGCGCGCCGCGCCGCGCCAGCCCCGCGCCGTGCCACGAGCGCGCCCGCTGCGCCGCACGCCACCGCCAGCCAGGATTGGGAGCGCACCCTCTCTGAACGCGAGCGCGAGCTGGAGACGTTGCGCCGCCGCCTGGAGGAGGACCGCCGGCGCTACGAGGCGCAGCGCGCCGCAACGCCCGCCTACAGCCGGGGCCCCGCCCAGCCGCAGGCCCAGCCTGCCGCGCCCATGCCGCAGCAGCCTTCCCTCACCGGCGCGGGCGCCGGCGTGCCCACGCCCGGCCCCGTGCCCACTCCGGGCCCGCGGCCGCAATAGCCCCCGCGCACCGGGAGAGGCCTGGCCCCTCCCGGCCGGGGCGGCGCCTCAGCCGATGCCGGCGCCGAGCGCGAAGCTGGCCTCGGTCTTCTCCCGCACCTCGTCGAGCGTGACGCCGGGCGCCAGCTCGGTCAACGTCATGCCGCCCTTCTGCCGGTCGATGGCGAAGACGGCCAGCTCGGTGATCACCATGTCCACCACCGCCTTGCCGGTCAGCGGCAGGGCGCATTCGCGCAGCAGCTTGGGCTTGCCGCCGGCGGTGTGCTCCATCAGCACCACCACCTTCTTCACGCCGGCCACCAGGTCCATGGCGCCGCCCATCCCCTTCACCATCTTGCCGGGGATCATCCAGTTGGCGAGGTCGCCATTCTCCGCCACCTGCAGCGCGCCCAGGATGGACAGGTCGATATGCCCGCCGCGGATCATGGCGAAGCTGTCGGCCGAGGAGAAGAAGCTGGTGGTGGGCAGCACCGTCACGGTCTGCTTGCCGGCGTTGATCAGGTCCGGGTCCTCGTCCCCCTCATAGGGGAAGGGGCCCATGCCCAGCATGCCGTTCTCCGACTGCAGCTGCACGCTCATCCCGTCGGGGATGTGGTTGGCCACCAGCGTCGGGATGCCGATGCCGAGATTGACGTAGAAGCCGTCCTGCAGTTCGCGGGCGGCGCGGGCGGCCATTTCGTCGCGGGTCCAGGGCATGGTCGTTCTCCTCTCCCTCAGGCGACGTTGCTGGTGGCGGGGTTCAGGTCGGTCACCCGCTTGCGCACGGTGCGCTGCTCGATGCGCTTCTCGTAGCCCTCGGGCAGCTTGACGATGCGCTTCACATAGATGCCGGGGGTGTGGATGTGGTCGGGGTCGAGCTCGCCCGGCTGCACCAGGTGCTCCACCTGCACCACCGTCATCGTCGCGGCGGTGGCCATCATCGGGTTGAAGTTGCGCGCCGTCTTGCGGAAGACGAGGTTGCCCTCGGTGTCCGCCTTCCAGGCGTGGATGATGGCGAGATCGGCGAACAGGCCGCGCTCCATCACATAGGTCTCGCCGTCGAACTCCCGCGTCTCCTTGCCCTCGGCCACGGCGGTGCCGACGCCGGTCTTGGTGAAGAAGGCGGGGATGCCGGCGCCGCCGGCGCGGATGCGCTCGGCCAGCGTGCCCTGCGGGTTGAACTCGATCTCCAGCTCGCCGGCCAGGAACTGCTCGGCGAAGGTCTTGTTCTCGCCCACATAGGAGGAGATCATCTTCCGGATCTGCCGCGTCTTCAGCAGCAGGCCGAGGCCCGCATCGTCGATGCCGGCGTTGTTCGAGACGACGGTGAGGTCCTTCACGCCGGAATCGCGGATCGCCTCGATCAACGCCCCCGGAATGCCGCACAGACCGAAGCCGCCGGAATGGATCAGCATGCCGTCGCGCAGCACGCCGTCGAGCGCGGCGCGCGCATCGGGGTAGACTTTCCGCATTTGACGCTCCCCAGTTTCGGATGCGGGGGAGGCTACCGGCCATGACGCGGCTGCGAAAGGGGCGCGCGGTGGCGTGCCGCACGTGCACGGAGGGGCGGCGCGGATGCGGCGAAAAAATCCCGCCTCCCCCGCTTGCGTGGCCCAGGCGCGCTCGTTATACCCCCGCCACTTCCCTGAGGGGCCATAGCTCAGTTGGGAGAGCGCTTGAATGGCATTCAAGAGGTCGTCGGTTCGATTCCGATTGGCTCCACCAGTTCCACAGGCCGCCCGGCAACGGGCGGCCTGTTGCATTTCCGGCCTCTGAGCCGCCCTTCAAGAGCCCGCCGCAAGGCCGCTTGCACGGCGCCCGCACCGCCGCTATATCGCCGCCTCGCTTCCTGTGGGGCCATAGCTCAGTTGGGAGAGCGCTTGAATGGCATTCAAGAGGTCGTCGGTTCGATTCCGATTGGCTCCACCAGTTCCGAACGGGCCGCTCAGCCACTGAGCGGCCCGTTTCGTTTGCGGCCTTCCGGCTTCCCGCGCCCGGCGGCGCCGCGCTAGCTTCGGCGCAACCATCACGCCGGAGGAAGCCCCCATGCCGCTCGCGCCGCGCCGCGCCCTGCTCGCCGCCCCCGCCCTGCTGCTGCCCGCCCTGCGGCCCGGCGCCGCGCGGTCCCAGCCCGCCTGGCCCAGCCGGCCCATCCGCCTCATCGTCCCCTTCGCCGCCGGCGGCGCGGCGGACAGCGCGGCGCGCACCATCGCCCCCCGCATGGGCGAGCGCCTGGGCCAGACCATCGTGGTGGAGAACCGCACCGGCGCGGGCGGCAGCGTCGGCGGCGGCGTGGTGGCGCAGGCGGCGCCCGACGGGCACATGCTGCTGTGGGACGCCTCCTCCCACCTCGTGAACCCCGCGCTGCTGAAGGGCCTGCCCTTCGACTACGCCACCGCCTTCACCCCCGTCTCGCTGGTCACCACCTTTCCGCAGGTGCTGGCGGTGCGCGCGGACAGCCCGGCGCAGGACCTGGCGGGCTTCATCGCCCTGGCGAAGTCGCGCCCCGGCCAGCTCAACATCGGCACCCAGGGCAATGCCACGGCGGGGCACCTGGCGGTGGTGCAGCTCGGCCGGCTGGCCGGCATCGAGGTGCAGCACGTGCCCTATCGCGGCGGCGCCGACGCGGCGCGCGACATCGCCGGCGGCAATCTGGACGCGGTGTTCATCACCGCCCTCTCGGCCGCGCCGGTGGTGGCCTCCGGCCGGGCGCGCTTCCTGGCCGTGGCGGCGGAGCGGCGCGTCTCGGTGCAGCCGGAGGTGCCCACCTTCGCCGAGGCCGGGCTGCCCGGCCTCACCCTCTCCGAATGGGCGGCGCTGTTCGGCCCCGCCGGGCTGCCGGAGGCCATCGCCACCCGTCTGCACGCCGTGCTGGCCGAGTCGCTGGCCGAGCCGGAGGTGCAGGCGCGCCTCGCCCAGCTCGCCGCCGTGCCGGTGGGCAGCAGCCCGGCCGACTTCGCCCGCTTCGTGCGCGAGGGGCGGCAGAGCATGGCGACGCTGGTGCGGGAGGCGAACATCCGCGTGGAGTGAGCCTCCCGGGCGGCGGGGGGAGCCTTGGGGCTTGGCGGCTACACCACCACCCCGCCATCGACATGCAGCACCTGCCCGGTGATGTAGCCGGCCCGCTCCGAGGCGAGAAAGGCGATCGCCTCCGCCACGTCCTGCGGCTGGCCCAGGCGGCGCAGCGGGATGCGGGCGACCACCGCCTCCCACGCCTTCGCGTCCAGCGCCGCGTGCGCGCCGGAATCCTTCTGCGTGTAGCCCGGCGCCACGGCGTTGACGGTGACCGCCGGCGCCCATTCCAGCGCCAGCGCCTTCACCAGCGCCTCCACCCCCGCCTTGGCCGTGGCGGAGGCGGGGAACACCGCGCTGTCGGTGCGGAAATTGTGCGCCACGAAGGAGGAGACGGCGACCAGCCGCGGCGCCCGCCCCGCTGCCAGCAGCGGCCCCGCGGCGCGCGCCAGGCGGAACAGCGCCGTCAGGATGGTGTCCTGGCTGCGGGCGAAGGCCTCGTCGGTGAGCTGCGCCACCGGCGTGCGGTCGGCGAAGCCGGCGTTGGAGACCAGCACGTCCAGCCCGCCCAGGGCGGCGGCGGCCTCGGCCACCAGCCGCGCGGGGGCGTCCGGCGCGGCCAGGTCGGCCAGCAGCACGGTGGCCTCGGCGCCGTGCGCGCGGGCCTCCGCCGCCACGCGCTCCGCCCCCGCGCGGTTGTTGCGGGCGTGCACGGCCAGCGCCACGCCCGGCCCGGCGAGCGCCCGCGCCGTGGCGGCGCCGATGCCGCTCGACGCGCCCGTGACCAGGATTCTCCGCTCCACCGTCATGCCTGCCTCCCTGCCTTGCCGGGCGCAGGATAGGCGGGGTGGCTTGCGCGCCCAAGGTGGCCCCCGCATCCTCCGCGCAACAAACTCAACCTGGAGGAGAGCACTCCCATGCTGACCGTTCTGGAACCGGAAGGCCTGTACCCCGACACCACGCTGGAGGAGGAGATCCTGGGCCCCGGGGTGCGGGTCATCCGTGGCGGCGGGCCGGGCGGGGTGGAGGAGCTGCCGGATGCGCTCTGCGCCGAGGCGGACGGGCTGTTCATCTTCCGCCACTGGCTGCCGGGCAGCCAGCTGCACCGCTTCCCGAAGCTGAAGGTGGTGGTGCGCATGGGCGTGGGCTACGACCGGCTGGACCGCCCGGCGCTCGCCGCGCGCGGCGTGACGGTGTGCAACGTGCCCGACTACGGCACCACCGAGGTGGCCGACCACGCCGTGGCCCTGGCGCTGACGCTGCGGCGCGGCATCGCGCTGCACCACGACCTGCAGCGCGCCGACCCGCCCGCCGAGTGGCGCTACCTCGACAGCCCGCTGGTCCAGCGCGCCTCGGAGCAGACCTTCGGCATCCTCGGCCTCGGGCGCATCGGCACGGCGGTGGCGCTGCGGGCGAAGGCCTTCGGCTTCCGCGTGGTGTTCTTCGACCCCTACCTGCCGAACGGCGTGGACCGCGCGCTCGGCATCGCCCGCGCCCGCAGCCTGGAGGAATTGCTGGCGCAGACCGACACGCTCTCGATCCACGCGCCGCTGACCCGCACCACGCGCGGCCTGCTGGACGAGGCGGCGCTGCGCCTTCTGCGCCCCGGCGCGGTGGTGGTGAACACGGCGCGCGGGCCGATCCTCGACCTCGACGGGCTGGCCGCCTGCCTGCGCGACGGCCACATCGCCGGCGCCGGACTGGACGTGCTGCCACAGGAACCGCCGGTTGCGCCCATTCCGGCCCTGCTAGCAGCCTACCGTGCGCGCGAGCCCTGGCTCACGGGCCGGTTGATCGTCACGCCCCACAGCGCCTTCCACACCCCCCACGCCTTCGCGGACATCCGCATCAAAAGCGCTGAGACGATGCGCGATGTTCTACTGGAAGGAAGGCACAACAATGTGATAATGCCGGAGGCTGACTGACGAATAAACCAATAACGATCAATCTCCCGATCATTTTCGACGCGACACAACCCGTAAGCGCCGCTATTGCTACCGGAAGGCGAAAGCCGACGCTGCCAAGCTTTCGCTACTCGCATGACGCGAAACCGGAAAATCAGGGGAAACCCACTTTTTCGTGAGTTACTTTTCTTCGCGGTCGCAGCATAAGTCATTACTGCTTACCAACTAGGGCGGCGCGCCGAGCCCGCCGCCCTTCTGGGGATCGACGATGCCCTTTGACTCGCGCGCCGACGGCCTGCACGTGATTCTGGATGTCTCCCGGCTGCTCAGCTGCGGCCGCAAGCGCACCCCGTCGGGCATTGATCGCGTCGAACTCGCCTATGCGCGGCGCTGGCTGGCGGCGCCGCCGGATTCCTGCAGCTTCGTGGGGCAGGAGTTGCAGGGCGGCTTCGCCATGCTGCCCCGCCGCCTGGTGGCCGATCTCGTCGCCGCCCTCACCGAGGCCTGGAGCAGCGGGCTGGCCAATGGCCCGGCCTTCCGCACCGCGGCGCGCATCGGCGGGCTGGGGCGGGGGCGGCTGCTGCTCGGCCTCGGCCGCTCCGACCTCGCGCGGCTGATGAACGGCACCCGCCGGCTGGCCTTCCTGCTCGTCTCCCACCAGGCGCTGGACCGCAGCGGGCCGATCGAGGCGATGCGCCGCGCCGGCTGCGCCTTCGTGCCGCTGATCCACGACCTGATCCCCGTCACCCATCCGGAATACGCACGCCCCGGCCAGGCGGAGAAGCATCTGCGCCGCATCACCACCACCGCCGCCCTGGCGGATGGCGTGATCGTCAATTCCGTCGCCACCGCCGAGGCGCTGTCGCCCTATCTGTCCGGGCGCGCCGCGCCGCCGCCCGTGGTGGTGGCGCCGCTCGGCATCGACACCCAGTCCACGCCGTCGCACGGCACGCCGATCGACCCCTACTTCATCACCCTCGGCACCATCGAGCCGCGCAAGAACCACCTGCTGCTGCTGCATCTGTGGCGGGAGCTGGCGCGCCGGCACGGCGCCGCCACGCCGCGGCTGCTGGTCATCGGCAAGCGCGGCTGGGAGAACGAGAACGTCGTCGACATCCTGGAGCGCTGCACCGTGCTGAAGGGGCTGGTGCAGGAGGTGGGCCAGCTGCCGGACCGCATGGTGGCCGAGCTGCTGCAGGGCGCGCGCGCCCTGCTCTTCCCCTCCTTCGCCGAGGGCTATGGCCTGCCGCTGGCCGAGGCGCTGGCGGTGCGGCTGCCGGTCATCTGCTCCGACCTGCCGGCGCTGCGCGAGGTGGGCGGCGCCGTGCCGGACTACCTCGACCCGCTGGATGGCAGCGCCTGGCGCAATGCCGTGATCGACTACGCCACCCCCGGCAGCCAGTCGCGCGAGGCGCAGCTGCGCCGCATGGAAGGCTGGCGGACCCCGAGCTGGGCCGAGCATTTCGGGCAGGTGGACGACCTGCTCTGGCAGGTCACCGACCCCGCCTGGCGGATGACAGGGCTGCAGAAGCGGCTGCCGGGGCGCGCCGAGGCCGCGAACAGCTGGCGCGGCATGGCCGGCGGCGTTGCCGCGCGGGATGCGGCCATGTCATGACAGTCCTGCCGGACGGGGCTTCGTCCGCGCCCGGCAAGCTGGCTGGCTTCATCCTCGGCTTTTTCCCTGACGCTTCTCTTGCGCGGCCTCTCCTGCCGGCCGCAGAGCATATGGAATGACTCAAGGACCGACTCCATCCGCCATGCGCGCCGCTGAACCGGTCGCCATCATCGGCGCCGCCTGCCGGCTGCCGGGTGCCAAGGATCTGGATGGCTTCTGGGACATGATGGCCGCCGGGCGCGACTGCGTCGGCACCCTGCCGCCGGACCGCTTCACCCAGGCCGCCTTCCACCACCCGCGCAAGGGCGAGCCGGGCCGTTCCTACAGCTTCGCCGCCGCGCATCTGGGCGACATCGCCGGCTTCGACGCCCCCGCCTTCGGCCTCTCCCCGCGCGAGGCCGCCGAGATGGACCCGCAGCAGCGCCTGCTGCTGGAGGTGGCGGCCGAGGCGCTGGAGGATGCGGGCTGGCCGGCCAGCCAGCTCGCCGGCCGCGCCGTGGGCGTCTGGGTCGGCGGCTCCTCGACCGACTATGCCGAGCTGCGCCTGGGCGATTCCCCCGGCGCCGACCGCTACTTCATGACCGGCAACACGCTGTCGATCCTGGCCAACCGCCTGACCAACGTGTTCGACCTGCGCGGCCCCGGCCAGACGGTGGACACCGCCTGCTCCTCCTCGCTGGTGGCGCTGGAGGCCGCGGTGGCGGCGCTGCGCGCGGGGCGGGTGGAGGCGGCGCTGGTGGGGGGCGTGCAGATGCTGCTCTCGCCCTTCGCCTTCGTCGGCTTCTCGCGCGCCGGCATGCTCTCGGCGCGCGGCCGCTGCCAGGCCTTCGACGCGGCGGCGGACGGCTATGTGCGCGGCGAGGGCGCCGGCCTCGTGGTCCTGAAGCCGCTCTCGGCGGCGCTGGCGGCGGGCGATGCCATCCGCGGCGTCATCCTGGCCGCCGGCACCAACGCCGCCGGCCGCACCATCGGCCTCTCCCTGCCCAACCGCGAGGCGCAGGCGGCGCTGCTGCAGCGCGTGCTGGCCGAGGCCGGCGTGGCGCGGGACGACATCGCCTATTTCGAGGCGCATGGCACCGGCACCCAGGCCGGCGACCCGGCCGAGACCTGGGCCATCGGCACCGCGCTGGCGCAGGGCCGCGCCACGCCGCTGGCCATCGGCTCGGTGAAGACCAATATCGGCCATCTGGAGCCGGCCTCGGGCATCGCCGGCCTGCTCAAGGCCATGCTGGTGCTGGAGCGGGGCGCGGTGCCGCCCAACCTGCATTTCAGCACGCCCAACCCGAACATCGACTTCGCCGGGCTGAACCTGCGCGTCCCCACCATGCTGGAGGCGCTGCCGCCGGGCGCGGTGGCCGGCGTCAACAGCTTCGGCTTCGGCGGCACCAACGCCTCGGTGCTGCTGGGGGCCGCCCCTCCCCAGCCTGCCACCAGCCAGCCTGCCACCAGCCAGCCTGACGCCGCCCAACCTGCTGACGTCGGGCCGGCACCGCCGCTGGTGCTGAGCGCCCGCTCCGCCGCCGCGCTGAAGACACTGGCCACCCGCTGGCGGGACCGGCTGGAGGACGGCACGGACACCCTGCCGCTCCGCCGCGGCCTCGGCCGCCACCGCGACCTGCACGGCCACCGCCTGGCGCTGCGCGGCGAGGATGCCGCGGCCCTGCGCGCCGGGCTGGAGGGCTGGCTCGCCGGCACCCGGCCGGAGGGGGTGACGCATGGCGTCGCCAAGCGCGGCGCGGGCGGGCACATCGCCTTCGTCTTCTCCGGCAATGGCGCGCAGTTCGCCGGCATGGCGCGGGAGGCGATGGCGCACAACGCCGCCTTCCGCGCCGCCGTCGCGGCGGCGGATGCGGTGCTGGCGCCGCTCACCGGCTGGTCCGGCGCCGCGCTGCTGGCGGCGGGCGCCACCGCCGACGACCTCGCGGGCACCGACCGCGCGCAGCCGCTGCTCTTCCTGGTGCAGCACGGCATCCTGGCGGCGCTGGCCGCGCAGGGCATCCGGCCGGACTACGTGCTGGGCCATTCGGTGGGCGAGGTGGCGGCGGCGCAGGCGGCCGGCATCCTCACCATGGCGCAGGCGGCGCGGCTGGTGGTGGCGCGCTCCCGCGCCCAGCACAGCCGGCGCGGCCAGGGCCGCATGGCGGCGATCGGCGCCGGAGCCGAGGCGGCGGCGCCGCTGCTGGCCGCCTGCCCGCCCAACGAATTCGGCTGGCGCCCCGAGATCGCCGCCTACAACGCGCCGGACGCCATCACCGTGGCCGGGCCGGAGGCGGCGATCGACGCGCTGGTGGCGGCCGCCAAGGCGCAGCGCCTGGCCGCCGTGCGGCTCGATCTCGACTACGCCTTCCACTCCGCCGCCATGGACCCGGTGCGCGAGGCGCTGCTGGCCGAGCTGGAAGGCTTCGCCCCCCAGGAGGCCCCGGGCGCGGGGCGGATCGGCTTCCTCTCCTCCGTCACCGGCACCAAGCTGCCGGGCGCGGCACTGGATGCCGAGTACTGGTGGCAGAACCTGCGCGCCCCGGTGCGCTTCCAGGCGGCGGTGCAGGCGGCGGTGGATGCCGGCGCCCGGCTGTTCCTGGAGATCGGCCCCAACCCGGTGCTGCAATCCTATCTGCGCGAGAGCCTGCGCGCCGCCGAGGCGGAGGCGCCGGTGCTGGCCAGCCTCAGCCGCCGCGACCCGCCGGGCGACCCCTTCCCGGCGCTGGCCGACCGCGCCCTGGCACTGGGCGCCGACCCGCGCGGCGGCCCCGCCTGGCAGGGCCCGGCGGCGCGGCGCGGCCTGCCCTTCACGCCCTTCGAGCGGCAGCGCCACTGGTTCGCCGCCACGCAGGAGACCGTGCGGCTGACCGACCCGGTGGCCGAGCACCCGCTGCTCGGCTTCCGCCAGGGCAACGAGGCGGGGCGCTGGTCGCGCCTGCTGGACACGGCGCAGGAACCCTGGCTGGCCGACCACCGGCTGGGCGGCGAGCCGGTGCTGCCCGCCGCCGCCATGCTGGAGATGGCGCTCGCCGCCGCCGCCCAGCACTTCCCGGAGGCGCCGGTGCTGGAGCTGCGCGACGTGCAGATCCTGCGCGCCCTGCCGCTCTCCGCCGATTCGGCGCGCGAGCTGCGCTTCGTGCTGGAACCGGAGAACGGCCTGTTCCAGATCGAGAGCCGGCCGCGCCTGACCGGCGAGGGCTGGACCCTGCACGCGCGCGGCCAGGCGGCCGCCGCCACCCCGGCGGCGCTGGACGCCGCCCCGCCCCCCACGCTGGAAGGGCCGCGCCTGGAAGGCGGGGAGATCCTCGCCATCGCCCGCCGCCTGCAGCTGGATTACGGCCCCGCCTTCCAGGCGGCGGCGGAAGCCACCCTGTCCGCCGATGGCCGGCAGGCCGGGGTGCGCCTCGTCCTGCCCGCGGCGGCGCCGCCCGACTCGGCCGGCTGGCTGCTGCACCCGGTGCGGCTGGACGCGGCGCTGCACGGGCTGGTGGCGCTGTTCGCCCCCGGCCAGCGGGAGGAGGAGGGCACCGCCGTGGTGCCGGTGCGCTTCGGCCGGCTGCTGCTGCGGCGCGGCGCGCCCGTGCCGGTCAGCGCCGAGCTGGCGCTGCTGCACCGCGGCAGCCGCTCCGGCCAGTACGCGGCCCGGCTGCGCGACGGCAACGGGCAGGTGGTGGCGCAGCTGGAGGAGGGCTGGATGCAGTCCATCCGCCTCGCCCCGCGCCCCACCGTGGCGGAGGCGGTGTTCCGCATCGAGCCGCTGGCGCTGGAGGCGGCGCCCGGCCCCGCCCCGTCGGTCGACCTGGACGCCGCCCTGCGCGCCGCCCTGGCCGAGGATGCCGAGCACGACCTGAGCGAGACGGCGCTGCTGCTGGAGGGCCATGTGGTGTCCAGCGCCCAGGCGGCGCTGCGCGCCCGCGCCGGGGTGTCGGGGCTGCTGCCGGCGGCCGGCCTCTCGCCCTACGCGCTGTCGCTGCTGCGCGCCCTGGCCGAGGACGGGCTGGCCGAGCCGGGCCCCAAGGGCTGGCTGCTGCCGCCGCCGGAGGACCTGCCGGAAGCCGGCGACATCTGGCGCGCCGTGCTGGCCGAGAGCCCGGCGCTGGCGCATGAGCTGGGCTGGCTGGCCCTGGCGGCCGAGCGCCTGCCGCAGGCGCTCTCCGGCGAATCGCAGCCCGAGAGCCTGCCGCCGCCCGATGCGCTGGGCTTCGAGCGGCTGGCCGCCGTGCTGGCCCAGGCGGTGGGGCGCTTCGTCGCCGGCTGGCCGCCGGGGCGGCCGCTGCGGGTGCTGGAGCTGGGCGCCAATGGCGGGCCGCTGACGCGGCGGCTGCTGGCCGTGCTGGGCGCCAGCGGGCGGCCGGTGCGCTACACCGCCACCGGCGCGCCGGGCGATGCCCGCGCCGCCGCCATCCCGCCGCATGCGGGCAACATCGCCTTCGGCTTCGAGGCCTGGGAGCCGGGCGCCCCCGCCCCGGCCGGGCTGGGCGCGGACCTCGTGGTGGGGCTGGCCGCCGCCGCCCGCGCGCGGCGCGGCACCGCCCTGCTCGGCACGCTGGGCGGCCTGCTGGCCGGCGGCGGCGCCCTGCTGCTGGCCGAGCCGCTGCCCGGCCGCGCCTGGACCTTCACCTGCGGCCAGGATGCGGGCTGGTGGGACCATGGCGCGCCCCCGCTGCCCGACGCCGCCGGCTGGGAAGCCGCCTGCGCCGCCCCGGATGTGGAGCGCGCCTGGATCGCGCCGCTCGGCTCGGCGCCCTGGCCGGCGCTGCTGATCGGCGCCCGCGCGGCACAGCCGGCGGCCGGCGAGGGTGGGGCGCCTTCCCTGCCGCCGCCCGCCATCGCCCTGCAGCTGCACCATGACGAGGCCAGCGCGCCGCTGGCCGAGGCCCTGGCGGCCGCCCTGGCCGGGGCCGGCGCCGGCGTCACCGCCCTGCCGCTGGCCGGGGCGGCGCGGCAGCCGCCGCGCACCCTGTCCGGCATTCACGCGGTGGTGCTGGCCGCCCCCGGGGCGGAGGCGCTGGCGGCCACGCTGGCGCAGGTCACCGCCCTGGCCGAGGCGGCGCGCGGCCGTGCCCGGGCCTTCACCCTGCTGACCGCCGACGCGCTGCACATGCCGGAGGCCGCCGCGCTGCACGGCCTGGCCCGGGTGCTGGCCAACGAGATGCCGGAGCTGCGGCCGCGCCGCATCGGGCTGGACGCCGCGCTGGCACCGCAGGAGGCCGCCGCCCGCCTGCTGCCCGAGCTGCTGGGCGCCGGCGCGGAGCCGGAGCTGCACCTGACCCCGGCCGCGCGCCTGGCGCCGCGCCTGCGCCCCGGCGCGAAGCCCGCCGCCGCCGCGCCGCAGGGCCCGGCGCGGCTGGCCATCCGCCAGCCCGGCCAGCTCGGCACGCTGGAATGGGAGCCGCTCGACCTGCCGCCGCCCGGCCCGGGCGAGGTGGTGGTGCGCGTCGAGGCCGCCGGGCTGAACTTCCGCGACCTGATGTGGGCGCAGGGGCTGCTGCCGGAGGAGGCGCTGCTGCTCGGCTTCGCCGGCCCGACGCTGGGCATGGAGATGGCCGGCGTGGTGGAGCAGGCCGGGCCGGACGTCGCCTTCCGCCCGGGCGAGGCGGTGTTCGGCTTCGCCCCCGCGGCGCTGGCCAGCCGCGTGCGCACCCGCGCCGAGGCGGTGACGCGCGTGCCGCCGGGGCTGGATTTCGCCGCCGCCGCCACCGTGCCGGTGGCCTTCCTCACCGCCATCTACGCGCTGGAGAACTGCGCCCGCCTGGAGGCCGGCGAGACGGTGCTGATCCATGGCGGCGCCGGCGCGGTGGGGCTGGCCGCGCTGCAGGTGGCGCAGGCGGCGGGGGCGCGCATCGCCGCCACCGCCGGCACGCCGGCCAAGCGCGCCCTGCTGCGCGCCGCCGGCGCCGAGCTGGTGCTGGACAGCCGCGACGCCGGCTTCGCCGACCAGCTCCGCGCCGCCTGGCCGGAGGGGGTGGACGTGGTGCTGAACTCGCTCGCCGGCGAGGCGATGGAGCGCAGCCTCGGGCTGGTGAAGCCCTTCGGCCGCTTCGTCGAGCTGGGCAAGCGGGACTTCTTCGAGAACCGCCGCGTCGGGCTGCGCCCCTACCGCCACAACCTCACCTATTTCGGCGTGGATGTGGACCAGCTGCCGAAGGCGCGGCCCATACTGGCGCGCCGCCTGCTCACCGACATCGCCCAGCGCTTCGCCGACGGGCTGCTGCACCCGCTGCCGCACGCGGCGCGCCAGGCCACCGAGGTGGAGGCCGCCTTCCGCGCGCTGCAGGCCAGCAGCCACATCGGCAAGCTGGTGCTGGTGCCGCCCGCCATGCCGCGCACCCCGCCCCGCCCCGCCTGGGTGCCGCCCGAGGGCACCATCCTGGTGGTGGGCGGCGTGCAGGGCTTCGGCTTCGAATGCGCCAAGTGGCTGGCGGCGCGCGGCGCGAGAGCAGGGCGAGATGCCG
>NZ_JCACVY010000124.1:0-13161 GCF_058833935.1 Roseomonas sp. TS2
GGCGGGCCCAGCGCCGCCAGGATGGCTGGAACCTCGCCCGGCAGCATCCGGGCCAGGAAGCCCACCGGCCCCTGGTCCGCGGCGAGCCGCCGTCCCGCCTCGCCATGCACATAGACCCCCCACAGCGCCGCCTGCAGCGGCGTGGCGCCCCGCGCCAGAAGCCCGGCGAGGATGCCCGCCAGCGTGTCGCCCGAGCCCGAGGTGGCGAGGCCGACATTGCCGCGGTCGCATTCCCAGGCCTCGCCCTGCGGCGTGACGATCCGCGTGCATCCGCCCTTCATGACGACCACGGCCTGGAAGCGGGAGGCCGCCTCCCGCGCCGCGGCGAGCGGGTCCGCCAGCACCGCCGTACGGGGGATCTCCAGCAATTCCGCCATCTCCCCGTCATGCGGGGTGAGGATGGCGCGCCCGGCGTGCCGGCGCAGCGCGGGGCGGCAGCCGCGCAGCGCCGCCAGGGCACCGGCGTCCAGCACCAGCGCCGGGCCTTCCAGCGCCTCCAGGAGCTGGGCGGTCAGCGCCTCGCTCTCCGCGCCGGCCATCGTGCCCACGCCCAGCACCATCGCCCGGGCGCGGGCACCACGCTGCGCCAGCACCGGCGCCGCCGCCGCGGCGATGTGGCCCTGCTCCGTCTCGGCCAGGCCGATAACCCGCGCCTCCGGCACCGCCACCCCGACCGGCACCGCGATGGAGCGGCACACCGCCAGCTGCAGGCGCCCCGCCCCCGCTTGCAGGGCGGCCAGCCCCGCCAGCAGCACGGCGCCCGGCACCTCGACGCAGCCGCCCGCCACCAGCACGGCGCCGCGCGCATTCTTGTCGTCGCCCTTCTCATGCCGCGGCAGAGGCATCCGCCGCAGCAGCGCCTCGGTCACCGGTTCCGCCGCGCTCACCGGGGTGCCCCGCCATGCGGCTGTGCCGTCACCGGCGCAGCCTCCGTCTCCAGCGGGACGGTCCAGTTGTAGCGGTGCAGGCGCATGCCGCCGTCCTGGGCGTCGAAGACATATTCGGTCAGCCCGCAATTGGCGATGTCGCCCTCGCGGTCGATCGCCAGGATCTCCTCCTCGGTCAGGCCCTCGAGCAGGTAGCGCAGGCACAGCACCACCACCTGGTGCCCGACAATCAGCACGCGCTGGCCGCCATGCCGCAGGCAGAGGCTGTCGAGCGCGCTGCGCAGCCGGAGGATCACGTCGCACCAGCTCTCGCCGCCAGGCGGCCGGTGGTAGAACTTGCCGAGGATGCGGCGGAACTCGACCTGGTCCGGATGGCGCTGGGCGATGCCCTGCGTCGTCAGCCGGTCCAGCACGCCGAACTCCTTCTCGCGCAGCCGCTCATCGAGGATGAAGCCGCGGGACTGCAGGCCGGACGGACTCGCGGCGCGGATGAGCTCCGCCGTGTGGCGGGCGCGGCGGTAGGGCGAGGAGACAATGACCTCGGGCCGCTCTTCCGCCGGCTGCTCCGCGAACCAGCGGCCCAGCGCCTGTGCCTGCCGCTCCCCCACCGGGCTGAGCGGCACATCCACATCCCGCTCCGCGATGTCGATCATTGCCTGCCGCGCCGCCAGCGCCGCCGCGCGGGCCACATTCCCCGCGCTCTCCCCATGCCGGACGATCCAGAGCCGCAGGGGCCATTGTGGTTGCATGCTCGTTTCCGTCCCCCTCGCCTGCGCTGTGCCACAACCGGCCAGACCGCGCGGCGTTCCGCAGGGGGCGCGCCCATGGGAGGCACCCATGCAGGAGGCACCCATGCAGGAGGCACCCATGCAGGAGGCACCCATGCAAAAGGGCCCCGGAGTTTCCTCCGGAGCCCTCGAACATTGCCTGCGAAGCGTTCAACCGCCGCGCATGGAGCAGATCAGCCCGCGACGTTCCTCGCAGCGGAGATCCAGCTCACGGCGGCCGACGCAGCCATCAAACAATGAGACACTGGATCACCTCCTTTCTGTTGTTGCCAATAGGTTCCCATATGGGAAAGCGGCTGCCGGTCCGCAAGTCTCCGCCAGCAAATAGTGCCGGCGCCAGCAGGCGGATTTCGCCCTCCGCCGCCCTCACGGGCCGGGCACGGGCCGCGCCCGGCTCAGCGCCACCAGCTCCCCCAGCGAGGTGACGATGGTCTCCCCGGACGCATCCAGGCGCAGCTCCGCCAGCAGCGGGCTTGCCGCCTCCGCCTGCCACAGCCCCACGACGATGCGGGCCTGCGGGAATTGCCGCTGCAACCGGCGCAGGAGGTAGCGGATGCCATCGGCGGTGTTGCCGGCCTCCAGCACCGAGAGGCAGCAGAGCCAGGCCGCGCCGGCCTCGTCCGGCGCCGCCGCCTCGGCCGGCAGGGCGACCGCGCCCAGCCCCTCCGCCCCGAGCGCCCGCACCGCCATGGCCGCCGTCAGGTCGTCCAGCGGGCCGCGGCCGGCGGCGCAGACCACCTGCGCCGGGCCGGGCGCCGGCGCGGCCTCCAGCCCCTCCAGCAGGGCCGAGACCTCGCCCCGCACGTTCTCCATCCGCTCCGGCGAGAGCTCCTCGCGCGACCAGTCGCGGTCGGCCAGGGCCAGGGCGGGCAGCCCCACCGCGTCGAGATAGCCGCTCAGCGAGCCATGCGCGCGCAGTTCGCGCTGCGCCTGGCGGGACAGTTCGCGCGTGTCGCGCTGCAGGGCACGCTGGTAGAAGCTCTCATGAGCCTGCAAAGGCGGGCGGTCCCCCAGCATCACGTCGAGGAAGCCGAGGCTCGGCACATGCCGGCCGAGCACCACCAGACAGACGGTGAGCGGCGTGGCCAGCAGCAGGCCGATCGTCCCCCACAGGAAGGTCCAGAACGTGGCCGCCACGATGACCGCGACCGGCGAGAGGCCGGTGCTGTGGCCATAGACCGCGGGCTCCAGCACCTGCGCCATCAGCGGCTCGGCCACCAGGAAGAGCAGCAGCACCCACAGCGCCATCGACCAGCCCGGATCGACCGCGACCGCCAGCAGCAGGGGCGGCACCAGCGCGATGAAGGTGCCGATGAAGGGCACGAAGCGCATCAGCCCGGCCAGGATGCCCCAAAGCGCCGGGGCCGGAAGGCCGAGCAGCCACAGGATCAGCGCGATCGTCACGCCCATCAGGCTGTTCAGCGCCACCTGCGCCAGGAAGTAGCGCGACAGGCGCCGGGCCGCGTCGTCCAGCGCCAGGGTGGTGCGCTGCAGGTCGCTGCTGCCCGCCAGGCGGATCAGCCGGTCGCGCAGATCCTCGCGGTAGACCAGCACGAAGATGGCGAAGAGGAGGACGATGCCCGCCGTCGCCAGCGGCGCCAGCACCGGCCCGGCCAGGCTGCCGATGACGGCGAGCGGGCTGCCGCCCTCGGCGGCGGGCGCGGTGGTCACCGGCGGCGGCATCTCGGCGGCGCCCGGCGCGGCCCGGTCGGCGAGGCCGTCGCCCATCATCTGGCGCAGGTTGCGCAGCGCCGCGTCCGCCTCCTGCATCAGCTCGCCCAGCCGCAGCGATTGCAGCTTGGCCGCCATGGTCTGCTGGTAGGCGGGCAGGTCGGCCGTCAGCGAGCCGGCCTGGCGGCCCATCACCACGCCCAGGCCCAGGATCGCCGCCGCCGCCAGCAGCACCGCCGCCACCACGCCAAGGACCTGCGGCACCCGCAGCCGGTGCAGCACCACCACGACGGGCGCCAGCACGAAGGCCAGCAGCACCGCCAGCACGAGCGGCACGATCAGGTCCCGCCCCAGCGCCAGCACGGTGACGCTGAAGGCCGCTGCCAGCAGGCCGAAGATGGCCTGCAGCACGCGCAGCGTCTGCGCCTCCGGAGGGGCCTCCGGCCGCATGGCCGTGGCGTCGGCGGGGGAAGGGGGCGGCATTTCGGCCATGGCGACGTTCTCTTGGAGCGGGCTGCTGTAACGCCAGGCCATGGCAAAGGTTCAGCCCTCCCTTCAACCCGAGGCGCCGTGCGGCGTTATTCCCCGCCACCACCCGGATTCCGCCCTTGCCCAGCCTCGCCACGACGTCTTTCCTGCAACGCCAGGCTGAGCGCGCCCTGCCGCAGAACCCGCGCCCGGTTCTGATCGCCGCCTTCCTGCTTGTCCTGCTGGCGATCGGCGCCGGCGTGGCGCAATGGGCGCTCGCCGGCCGCGCCCGGGAGGCCAGCGCCGCCATCCACGCCCATGTGCTGCAGGCCGAGGCGCTGCTCTCCGCCGTGAAGGACGTGGAGACGGCGCAGCGGGGCTACTCGCTGACCGGCCAGGACGACTACCTCGCGCCCGACAGGGAGGCACGCCGTGCCATCGCGGCCCTGCTGCCGCAGCTGGAGGCCTCCGGGCTGCCGGCCGGGCGGCTGCGGCCGCTGGTGACGGCCAAGCTGGACTGGTCCGGCCAGGTGGTGGCGCTGCGCCGCGCCGGGAGCTCGGTGGAGGCGGCGCGTGCGGTCGAGACCGGGCAGGGCAAGGCGCTGATGGACGCGCTGCGCCAGGAGGTGGCGACGGCGCAGCAGGAAACGCGCGCCCTGGCCGCCCGGCAGGCCAGCACGGCGGCACGCCTCTCCGCCTGGCTGAGCGTGCTGATGCTGGCGGCGCTGCTGCTCTCGGGCCTGTCGCTCGGCCTCTACGCCATGGCACGGCGGCGGGCCGAGCAGCGTGCCACCGCCCTGCTGGACGGCGTGATGGAGCACGCGCCCATCGCGCTCGGCTTCCTCGACCGGCAGATGCGCCTGGCCCATGCCAACAAGGCGCTGACCATGCTGGGCGAGAAGGTGCTGGCCGACGGGCAATGGCCCGAGGCGGTGCGCGCGCAGCTGGCGCCGCGGCTGGAGGCGGTGCTGAAGAGCGGCCAGGCGCAGTCCGACATCGCCGTGACGGTGCCACCCCCCGCCCCGGGCGGCGGGCTGGAGCGGCAGCTCCAGATCAGCCTGTTCCCGCTGGGCCGGATGGCGGAGGGCATCGGCGTCGCGGCGATGGATGTCACCGCCCGGCGCCGGATGGAGGCGCGGCTGCGCCGCAGCGAGGCCAGGCTGCGGCTGATCGTGGATTCCGTGCCGCAGATGGCCTGGATGACCGACCCCGAAGGCGAGATCCAGTGGTACAACCGCCGCTGGTACGAATACACCGGCGGCACGCCGGAGACGATGAAGGGCTCCGGCTGGAGAAGCGTGCACCACCCGGACCACCTGGAGCGGGCGGCCGAGCATTTCCGCGCCGCGATCACGGCTGGCGAGGCGTGGGAGGACACCTTCCCGCTGCGCGGCGCCGACGGGCAGTACCGCTGGTTCCTCTCCCGCGCCCTGCCGCTGCGCGACGCGCCGGACGAGGAGGCGCCGGAAGGCCGGCTCATCGGCTGGTTCGGCACCAACACCGACATCACCGAGATGCGCGAGGCGGAGGAAGCCCTGGCCGCCGCCAAGGCGGCCGCCGAGGACGCCAACATGGCCAAGAGCCAGTTCATCGCCAATATGAGCCACGAGCTGCGCACCCCGCTCTCCGCCGTCATCGGCTATTCCGAGATGCTCGAGGAGGAGGCGGAGGAGCTGGAGGGGGCGGAGGCCTTCCGCGAGGACCTCGCCAAGATCAACGCCAATGCCCGCCACCTGCTCTCCCTGATCAACGACGTGCTGGACCTCTCGAAGATCGAGGCCGGCAAGATGGAGGTGCAGCCGGAGGATTTCGCCCCGCAGGCGCTGCTGGAGGAGGTGGTGGCCACCGTGGGCGCGCTGGTGGCCAAGAAGGACAACACGCTCGAGGTCGCCATCGACCCGGCGCTGCCGCCGATGCACTCCGACCCGGTGAAGCTGCGGCAATGCCTGTTCAACCTGCTCGGCAACGCCGCCAAGTTCACCGAGGGCGGGCGGATCACCCTCTCCGCCGCCCCCGACCCGGAGGAGCCCGGCTGGGTGGTGCTGAAAGTGGCCGATACCGGCATCGGCATGACCGCCGAGCAGCTGGAGCGCCTGTTCCAGCGCTTCAGCCAGGCCGACAGCACCACCACGCGCCGCTTCGGCGGCACCGGTCTGGGGCTGGCCATCACCAAGGCGTTCAGCGCCATGCTGGGCGGCCGCATCGGGGTGGAGAGCCAGCCGGGCCAGGGCACCACCTTCACGCTGCACCTGCCGGCGGATCTGCGCCTGGTACGGCCGGAGGCGGAGGATGCAGGGGTGCAGGCCGCCGAGGCGGTGCCGCAGCAGGATGCCCCCTCCCCCGCCGAGCGGCTGGGCGGCCTTGTGCTGGTGATCGACGACGACGCCGCCACGCGCGACCTGCTGGCCCGCTTCCTGACGCGCGAGGGCTTCGCGGTGCGTACCGCGCCGGACGGGCGGAGCGGCCTCCACCTGGCGCGCGAGATGCGCCCCGACGCCATCCTGCTGGACGTGATGATGCCGCGCCTCGATGGCTGGGGCGTGCTGTCGGCGCTGAAGGCCGAGCCAGACCTGGCCGCGATTCCCGTGGTGATGGTGACGGTGGTGCAGGAGCGCGGACTCGCCTTCTCGCTCGGCGCGGCCGACTACCTCAACAAGCCGGTGGAGTGGAGCCGGCTGAAGCATGTGCTGGAGCGCTACCGTGCGCAGCCCGCGCCCGGCCTGGCGCTGCTGTTGGACCCCGATGCCGAGCAGCGCGCCACGCTCCGCGCGCTGCTGGAGCGCGAGGGCTGGGCGGTGGAGGAGACGCCGGAGCCCGACGCGGCGCTGGCCCGCATGGAGCGCGGGCCGGCGCCCGACATGATGCTGGTCGAGGTGCAGGGCGGGGAGGACAGCGACGGCTTCGCGCTGATCCGCAAGCTGCGTTCGCGGCCGGAATGGGCCGCGCTGCCCATCATCGCCCTGACCGCCGCGCCGATGTCGGAGGAGGAGATGGCGCGGCTGCGCGGCAAGGTGCATGGCGTGATGCCGGCCGATGACGGCGTTCCGGAGGAGCTGCTGCGCGAGCTGCGGCAGATCGCCGCCACGGGTAGGAAAGGACACTGACGATGACGAAGATCCTGCTGGTCGAGGACCATGAGGAGCTGTGGGATTTCCTCTCCCGCCGCCTGCGCCGCCGCGGCTTCGATGTGGTGCTGGCGCATGACGGGCAGCAGGGCGTGGACATGGCGCAGGCCGAGCGGCCTGACATCATCCTGCTCGACATGAACCTGCCGGTGATGGATGGCTGGACCGCCGCACGCACCCTGCGCGGCATCGAGGGCACGGCGCGCATCCCGATCATCGCGCTGACCGCGCATGCCATGTCGGGCGACCGCAACAAGGTCATCGAGGCAGGCTGCGACGACTACCACCCCAAGCCGGTGGATTTCTCCCGCCTGCTGGGCCAGATCGACACCGCCCTGCTGCAGCGGGAGGAGGAGCCGCCGGCCTGAGGCCGGCGGGAAAGGCGGGGCGGGAGGAAGGCGGGGCGGCCGGCCGGCGCCCTAGCCGGGCGTCAGCCCCCATACCCAGGCGATCATCGGCACGCCGACCGCCAGCACGATCAGCGTCAGCGGCGCGCCCAGCCGGGCGTAGTCGCCGAAGCGGTAGCCGCCCGGCCCCATCACCAGCGTGTTGCACTGGTGGCCGATGGGGGTGAGGAAGTCGCAGGCGGCGCCGACGGCCACCGCCATCAGGAAGGCGTCCGGGCTGAGCCCCAGGCGCTGCGCCAGGCTGGCGGCGATCGGGCCCATCATCAGCACCGTGGCGGCGTTGTTCAGGAAGGGCGTGACGGCCATGGCGATGGCCATGATCAGACCCAGCGCACCGAGCGGCGGCAGCTGCCGCGTCGCGCTTTCCAGCCAGGCGGCGATCAGATCGGTGCCGCCGGTGCTGCGCACCGCCTCGCTCACCGGGATCAGCGCGCCGAGCAGGATCAGCACGGGCCATTCCACCGCGCCATAGGCCTCCTGGTGGCTCAGGCTTCGCAGCATCAGCAGCAGCACCGCGGCGCCGAAGAAGGCGATGGCGACAGGCACCACATGCAGCGCCACCAGCAGCATGGCGCCAAGCAGCACTAGTATGGGCACCCAGCTGCGCCGGCTGCGGCCGAGGGCGATGCTGCGCTCCGTCAGCGGCAGCACGCGCAGCGCGGGCAGCGCGCCGCTGATGGCGGGCGCCGCGCCCCGCAGCAGCAGCACGTCGCCGGCGCGCAGCCGCAGCCCGCCGAGGCGGCGGGCGATGCGCTGCCCGCTGCGGCTGACCGCCAGCAGGCCGATGCCGAAGCGCTCCGGCAGCCTCGCCCGCTCCGCCGTCTCCCCGGCGAGAGGGGATTCGGCGGTGACCACGCCCTCCGCCACATTGGCCTCGCCCTCGGTGTGTGCGGCCACCAGCCGCAGCCCCGCGCGGGCGATGACGCGCTCCAGATCCTCCGGGTCCCCCTCCAGCAGCAGCGTGTCGCCGGCGCGAAGCCTGCCCTCGGGCGTCGGCACGAAGCGGCGGAAGCGCTCGCGGATGATGATGGCGACGCCGACGCGCCCCGGCTCCATGGCCAGCAGCTCCGCCACGCCCCGGTCCACCAGCGGGGAGCCGGGCGGCACCTGCACCTCCGTGGTGTAGTCCTCCACCGCGGGGGCGGCCTCGGCGGTGCCGCGCCGGCCGGTGGGCAGCAGGCGCCAGCCGAAGGCCAGGAAGGCCATGCCCGCCAGCGCGATGCCGAGGCCCACCGGCGTGTAGTCGAACATGCCGAAGGGCTCGCCCGTCACCTCCGCCCGCACCCGCGCCACGATGATGTTGGGCGAGGTGCCGGTGAGGGTGATCAGCCCGCCGATCAGCGAGGCGAAGGCCATCGGCATCAGCAGGGCCGAGGGGCGGGTGCCGGTGCGCCGGGCCAGCTGCAGGGCGACCGGCATGAAGATGGCCAGCGCGCCGATATTCTTGGTGAAGATGGAGGTGACCAGCACCGCCCCCGCCAGCGCCGGCACCTGGGTCGAGGCATGGCCCAGATAGGGCAGCACCGGGCGCATCAGCGTCTCGATGGCGCCGGAGCGGGCGACGGCGGCGCTGACCAGCAGCGCGCAGGCGACGATCACCACCACATCGTCGGCGAAGCCCGCGAAGGCGCGGTCGATGGGGATGATGCCCACCAGCACGCCGGCCAGCAGGGCGAGCAGGGCCACCAGCTCGTAGGCGATGCGGCCCCAGAGGAACAGCCCCACCGTGGCGCCGAGGATGCCGAAGGCCAGGCCCTGGTCGAGCGTCACGGGCGGCCCTCGCGGCCGGGATGGGCGCGCGGGATGCGGAATGGCGGTGGCATGCGGGAATTCCTGTTTGGTCGCTTGGGTCGATCGCTCGGGTCGGTCGCTCGGGTCGGCTGCATGTGCCGGCCGCCCGGGCGCAACCGGCAGAAGCGCGGCGAGTTGCCAGGGAGGTTGCCCCTCGTGCCATCTCCCACCGCGCCCGTTGCAGGAACGCCGCTATCATGACGATCAGGACCCGGCGCCTACTGCAATGGCTCGGCCTCGCGGCGGATGGCCGCTCGGAGCTGATGGAGCGGCAGGCGCTGGAGCTGCCCGCCACCCTTTCCGCCGCGCCGGCGCCCGGGGCGATGCCGCCACGCCCGCTGCCCCCGCCGCCGCAGCTTCTGCTGCAGGAGCAGGTGGCCGCCAAGCTGCTGCACGGATGGCTGCAGAACCGCCATCAGACGCTGTTTCCGCTGGCCCTCAACGTGAACAACCTGCCACCGGCGCACCGGATGCTGCTCGTCCGCTGCATGCAGGCCACGGCCGCCATGACCGGCGCGCCCCCGCCCCTCGAGGCGCTGACGGCGATCGGCGGGGGCACGGCCGAGAAGGCGGCGCTGGACGAGGCGCTCCCTCCTTTGCCCCTGCTCCTGGAATCCGTCCAGCGGGAGGAGCTCGGCGCCCATGCCTATACCGCCGCGCTGCTCTCGGCCGCCGATGGCCCGGCCGGGCAGGCCTGGCTGGACTACCTCGCGGCGGCCTTCGCGCTGCCCGCCACGGTGACGGCCGACCTGCGGCGGCGCGGCCGACGGAGGCTCAGGCCGCGGACTCGGTGAGGCCGCGCAGCGCCTGTTGCAGGCGCGCATCCTCCACCAGCAGCCGCCGGGCGACATCGGCCAGTGTCACCCATCCCACCACCTTCCCCTGCGCATCCTGCACCGCCAGGCGGCGGAGGTTCTGTGCCGTCATCAGGTCCATGGCCTGACGCAGCGTGTCATTGGGGCGGCAGGCGATGGCGGGGCTGCTCATCACCTCCCGTACCCTGAGGCCCGCCGGGTCCCTGCCGGCCGCCACGACGCGGTAGAGGAGATCGCGGTCGGTCACCACGCCCCGCAGATCCTCGGCGCTCCCGACCGGCAGGGCACCGACGTCGAGCTCACCCATCAGCTCCGCCGCCTCCTGCGCCGTGGCCTCCGGTGCGATGAATTCGACCTCGGCACTCATGACTTCCGCGACGTCCATGCTGTTTCCCGCTGCTGAGGGATGATGTGACCGATGACGATGGGAGGGGAATCAGGGATGCCGGGATACCATCGGTCAGGGGCGGGGCCGGCCTCCCGCGGTTTTGGCCTCGTCAGCGCCCACGCCTCAGCAGCCGCCGCGAAGCGACCACCGCCGGAATCAGGAGGGCGGCGACCATGACGCCGCGCAGCAGCGCCGGGTTCACGGCGCTGACCCGTGGCTGCGCGACCGCCCCGAACCTGCCCTGCCCGGCGTGGCGCCCGGCAACGGGTGCGAACAGGTTGTCCGGCTGCCCGGGCGGACGAGCCTCGGGCGCCATCTGCCCATCATAGCCCTGCCGGGCCAGCAGCCGGTCCAGAATACCGGGCGCCAGCATGGTGCCGATGATGGCGCGGATGCCCGACCAGCCCACCCACACTTCGCGCGGGGCGGTTTCCGCCGCCCGGCACACGGCTTCCGCCACGGCATCGGGCTGGAAAATGGGCGGCACGGGCTGGGCCCGGCGCGGCATGTGGCTGCGCGCCCAGTCGAATTGCGGCGTGTTCACGGCCGGCAGCTGCACCATGGTCAGGCGGACGCGGCTTCCGTCGTGCCGCAATTCGCTGCGCAGCGCGTCGGTAAAGCCGCGAATGGCGAACTTCGCGCCACAATAGGCGGATTGCAGCGGAATGGCCCGGTAGGCGAGCGCGGAACCGACCTGCAGGATCGTGCCACGATCCTGCGCGCGCATCTGCCGGAGCGCCGCCATCGTCCCATGCACGTAGCCGAGATAGGTGACCTCCGTCACGCGGCGGAACTCATCGGGCGACAGGGCGGAGACCGGCCCGAAGACCGTGACCATGGCATTGTTCACCCAAAGCTCGATGCCGCCCAGCTCGCGCCCGAAACGCCCCGCCGCGTCGAAGACGGCGGAGGCATCGGCAACGTCGATGGCCGCCACACGAACCTGCGGCGCACCCGCCGCTTCCGCTTCATGGCGGACGGCCTCCAGCGCGCCGGCATCACGCGCGATCAGGCCCAGCTGCCAGCCGCGCCGGGCCAGGGCGTGGGCGACCGCCCGGCCAACACCTGCGGAAGCGCCTGTCACCACTGCGGTTCGTACCGGAATTTCGCCTGTTCTCACCGCCCCACCTCCGGCCCATAGAACATCCCGCCCCTCGCATGGTTTCGGGCAGGGCCGCGGCGCGCCCGTGGCGCGTGACCGTGCTTCAGGTCCGCTGGCGTAAGCGGGCGCTATCCGGCGCGGCGGGGCGCGCCGGATAGCGCCCCCCGCCCGGCGAGATTCTACTTCGTCCCGTACAGACGGTCCCCGGCATCGCCCAGGCCGGGGCGGATATAG
This sequence comes from Roseomonas sp. TS2, assembly GCF_058833935.1. NCBI lineage: Bacteria > Pseudomonadati > Pseudomonadota > Alphaproteobacteria > Acetobacterales > Roseomonadaceae > Roseomonas > Roseomonas sp. TS2. The sequence goes on from NZ_JCACVY010000124.1 coordinate 11,677, forward strand.
GCGTGCTCGTCCAGCTCGCGGTCGATGGAGCAGGTGAAGACCGGCACGTCCGGATGGGCGCTGGTCACGACATCCACGCCCTGCGGCGCCGCCAGCAGGCAGGCGAAGCGGAGCTGCTCCGCCCCGGCCTGCTTCAGCCGCGCCAGCGCCGCGGCGGCGGAATGGCCGGTGGCCAGCATCGGGTCCACCACGATCACCAGCCGCTCGGAGACGTCGTCCGGCAGCTTCAGGTAGTACTCCACCGGCACCAGCGTCTCCGGGTCCCGGTACAGGCCGATATGGCCGACGCGGGCGGAGGGAACGAGGTCCAGCATCCCCTCCATCAGCCCGTCGCCGGCGCGCAGGATGGAGACGATGCAGAGCTTCTTGCCGGAGAGGATCGGCGCCTGCATCGGCTCCAGCGGCGTCTCGATGGCGGCGGTCTCCAGCGGCAGGTCGCGGGTCAGCTCATAGGCCATCAGCAGGCTTATCTCGCGCGCCAGGCGGCGGAACTCGCCGGTGGAGGTCGCCTTCTGCCGCATCAGGGTCAGCTTGTGTTGCACCAGCGGGTGCTGGATCACGGTCACGTCGCGGGGGCCGTTCGGCGCGTCGGTCATGGTCGGGCTTTCCGGGTCGGGCTTTCTGTCAGAACACGGTGCCATCGCTGGCGAGCGTCAGCGGCGGCCCGCCATCCGGCCGCATCGCGCGGGCGATGCGGCGGCCGGCGGCCCAGCTTCCCCCCTCCAGCACGCGGGCCAGCGGCAGGGCGGCGGCGTCGAGGCCGAGCCGCGCCCGCACCAGCTCCGCCAGCCGGTCGAGCAGCGCCACGGTCAGCGCCCGCCACTCGACGATGGCCGGATGGTCGGCGGGCAGGGTTTGCCGTGCCAGGGTGGGGTCGCGCAAGGCCAGCACGCCGAGATCGAGCAACAGCCCGCCATTGCGGTACTCTGGCAGGCCGGTCAGGGCGTCGAGGCCGGTGACGGGCAGCCCCGCCTCCTCCAGCACCTCGGCCAGCGAATAGCTCAGCCATTGCGAGAGCTTGTGGAAGGGCACCAGCCCCGCCGCCGGCCCCTCCGGCGCGGCCAGCGGGTGGCGCCAGACATCGCCCAGGTTCTCCCCCTCCAGCGAGAGCCGGGCCGGCCAGACCGGCGCCAGCCCCTCCAGCAGCGCGGCGAGGATGGCGGCGGCGGGCAGCCCTTGGGGCGTGGCCCGGGCGCGCAGATAGTCGAACAACCGGCCCGGCCGTGCCGGCGCGGCGCCGAACAGCGCCGGCGCCCGCAGCAGCGCGGAACCGAGGTTGCGCATCAGCGCGGCACGCCCCTCCAGCCCCTCCAGCGGGTTGCCCGGCCCGTGCTGGAAGGCGGCGCCCAGCCGCGCCGTGTCCAGCGCCAGCAGCGCCTCGGCATCCACGCGCAGCGGGTCGGCCGGGTCGCTGGAGAACAGGCCGGCGGCGAAGGCATGCAGGCTGGCCACGGCCAGCCCCTCGGAGCGGTTGGTGCGCGTGCC
>NZ_JCACVY010000125.1:0-13136 GCF_058833935.1 Roseomonas sp. TS2
GACGGACAGGCCGCTGGAATCGGTGGCGGTCAAAGCGAGGCACAGCACCGGCTCGGCCTCGAAATCGACGGCGATGCCATCCTTCAGCTTCAGCAGGGTTCCGGCCACCTCGAAGCGCTCGTCGTCCACGCTGTAGGTGAGGCTGTCGCCATCGGGGTCGTGCGCGCCCACCGTCCCGACCACCGCGCCCGGCCGCGCCTCCTCCAGCGCCAGCGTCGAGAGAGTGATGTCGGTCGGCGCCTCGTGCACCGGCCGCACGGCGCGCGCCTCGCCCGGGCCCTGCATCAGGTAGTGCAGCATCGGGTTAATGCCGGCCTCGGCCACCTCCGGGTTGTCGGCCAGATACTTGCCGCCGTCGAACCGGGCCGAAGGGTCGCGCTGCTCGCGCCAGCCGAAGCGCAGGTAATGCTCCAGCGGGTCCATCCTGCTGGCGGCGACGTCGGGGTTCTGTGCCAGGTAGTGGTCGCGGTCGAACACCGCGTTGGCGGCGCGGCCCTCGGCGCGGCCGAACAACACGTAGTGCTCCTGCGGGTTCATGCCGGAGCGGGCGACGTCGGGGTTCTGCTCCAGGTAGAACGCCGCGTCGAAGCCCAGCACCTCCAGCGCGCCCGGCGTGGCGGAGCGCCCCTCGAAGCGGCCGAAGGCGATGTAGTGTTCCAGCGGGTCGATGCCGGCGGCGGCGACATCGGGGTTGGCGGCGAGATAGGCGGCGGTGTCGAAGAAGGGGGAGGGGTCGCGCCCCTCGCGCCAGCCGAAGACGCGGTAATGCGTCAGCGGGTCGATGCCCGAGGCGGCCACGTCGGGGTTGGCGGCCAGATAGGCCTGGGCGTCGAACAGCCCGCCGGTGGCGCGGCCCTCCTGCCAGCCCTGGCTGGCATAATGCGTATCGGCATCGGCGCCGGAGAGCCAGACATCATGGTTGCGGCTGTAGTACAGGAGGTCCTCGACCAGCAGGCCGCCATCGGCGTCGTCCACCGTGCCATCGGTGAACACATAGCGCCCGCCGGCCGTGGCCCGCACCGGCTCGCCCTCGGGCCCCCACACGGTCACCACGCCGCCATTCCGCTGGATCGTGGCCTCGGTGAGACGGAAATTGAAGGTTGTGGTGTTGATGGACATGCTTTCCCCCGGACCCGCCGGCGTTTCCAGAAAAACCGCCGGCTTTGCCATTTTTTATACAGGGGATATTAATTTATTGTCCGATCAAAATAATGTTTCCAGGACGTGCAATGTGAGACAATGTAAGAATGGTGGGCACCATGACTGAGCCGGATGCCAAGGCGCCGGAGATCTGGATCGACGGCGATGCCTGCCCGGTGCGCGAGGAGGTGTTCCGCGTCGCCGGGCGGCTGGGCCTGGTGGTGCATGTCGTCTCCAATGGCGCGCGGGGCATCCGCCTGCCGGAGGTGCCCTGGATCCGCCGCGTCATCGTGGCCGAGGGCGCCGATGCCGCCGATGACTGGATCGCCGAGCGCATCCGCGGGCAGGATCTCTGCATCACCGCCGATATCCCGCTGGCCTCGCGCTGCCTGGCGCGCGGCGCGCGGGCGCTCTCGCCCAACGGCCGCGTCTGGACCACCGACAACATCGGCAGCGCCCTGGCCGGGCGCGAGGTGGCGCGCCACCTGCGGGAGATCGGCGCCACCACGCGCGGCCCGGCGCCGATGGCGGCCGCCGACAAGTCCCGCTTCCTCTCGGCGCTGGAGACGGAGGTGCAGGCGGCGATCCGGGGCGTGAGCAACCCGGCGCCGGTGCTGTGGCGGCCGGGACTCGACATCTGAGGCGGCGGGGGAGGCGGGGCTCTCCTCCCGCTTCCCGCCCGCCCGCTCAGGGCGTGGGCGCGTCCGGCGGCAGCAGGGCCTGCTCCTTCAGCGCGGCCCAGAAGGCGGCGGGGATCTCCTGCTTCATCAGCGCGGCGTTCTGGCGCACCCGGTCAGGGTGCTTGGCGCCGGGGATCACCGACGCCACCACCGGGTGCGCGGCGCAGAACTGCAGGGCGGCAGCCTTGAGGTCCACCCCGTGCTCGGCCGCCACGGCGGCCATGCGGTCGCGCGCCGCCACCTGCTCGGGGCCGGCTTCCTGGTAGTCGAAGTTGCGGCCGCCAGCGAGCAGACCGGAATTGTAGGGGCCGCCCACCACGATGTGCGCGCCGCGCCCGGCGCAGAGCGGGAACAGCTCCTTCAGCCCCGAAAGGTCCAGCAGGCTGTAGCGGCCGGCGAGCAGGAACACGTCCGGGTCTGATTCCTTCAGGGCGCGAATGCAGGGCTCGGTCAGGTTCACGCCGAGGCCCCAGGCGCGGATCAGCCCCTCCTCCCGCATCCTGGTCAGCTCGCGGAACGCGCCATCGCGCGCAGTGCGGAAGGCCTCGTCATAGCCGTCGCCCAGGTGGTCGGGGGCGAGGTCGTGCACATAGGCGATGTCGATGCGCCCCACCGCCATGCGCTGCAGGCTGTCCTCCACCGAGCGGCGGGCGGCGGCGGCGGAATAGTCCACCTGCCGGCGGAACATCAGCCCGCTGACGAAGGGCTCGCCGATCTCGGGCTCGACGCTCGGCACCAGCAGCCGGCCGACCTTGGTGGAGAGCACGTAGTCGTCGCGCGGCTTCTCCCGCAGCACGGCGCCGAAGCGGTGCTCGGAGAGGCCGGCGCCATAATGCGGGGCGGTGTCGTAGTAGCGGATGCCGCTTTCCCAGGCGGCCTCCAGGCTGGCCTCGGCGGTGGCCTCGTCCACGCGGTCGAACATGTCGCCGAGGGGCGCGCCGCCGAAGCCGAGCGGGCCGGGCGGGGCGAAGCGTTGGCTGGGCATCGGGCATCTCTCCTGCTGGCGGGGCGGCGCCCGGGCAGGGCGCCGCGCTCAACGGAGAGACGCCGCCCGGCGCCCCGGGTTGCCGGCTCAGCCGGCGGGGACCAGCTCGATGCGCTGCATCTCCATCGCGTCCACCGCCGCGCGCGAATAGAGCAGGGGCACATACTCGCCCCGCGCCCAGTGGGGCGCGAGATCGGCGTAATGCGGCGAGGCCGGGTCGCCCGACTGGCCCGGCGCGTTGATGCAGAGGCTGTTGTCCCATTCGCCGACATCCATCACCAGCCGGACCGAGGCGCCGTAGGTGCAGCGGAAATCGGAGGGGCGGTAGCCGGTGTGCATCGGCGTCGAGGCGCTGCCGCCGACGCGGAAGGGGCCGACATCGAGGTTGCCCGCCTCCGGCGCCACCCCCATCAGCGCGTGGCTGAAATAGCCCTGGTGCAGCCGGCCCCACTGCCACTCGGCCGGGGAGACGCCCATGCGCGCCTCGCAGTCGCGGAAGGCGGCGAGCAGGCACTCGGTCAGCAGCGCGTCGCGCGCGCGGGCCGGGTCGGGGCCGAGCCGGGCATCAGGCTGCTCCACCGCGCGCAGCAGGCTCTCCATGTCCTGCGGCAGCAGCAGCGGGCGCAGCGTGGCATCCGGCACCAGCGCCGCCAGCAGGCGCGGCTTCAGGTGCTTGGTGACGAACACCTCGAACAGCGCGGCGGCGGCGCTGTCCGCCTCCAGCCGGTGGTCCCATTCCTCCAGCAGGGCGCGGGCGGCCCACAGCTCCGGCTCGCGCCCGCGCGGCAGGGAGAGCAGCAGGGCGCAGAGGCGGCGGGCGGGCAGGGAGGTGACATCCGTCTGCAGGTCGGTGGAATCAACCAGCGTCAGCAGCGGGCCGCGCGTCAGCGCCTCGCGGATGCGGCGGGCGCGGGAGGCCTCGGTCCACTCATAGCCGAAGGTCTTCCGCGCGTGCGGCCAGTCGGCCGGCATGTTCTGCTCGTTGGCGCTGTGCACGAAGCCCTCCAGCGGGTCCACCCGCCAGGGGTATTCCGCCGGGTCCAGCAGGCCGGACCATTCGTGGCTGCCATCGCCCGGCACGGGCAGCAGCCCGTCCCAGTTCGGCCGCTGCGGCGCGAAGCCGGCCGGCGCCCAGGCCACCGTGCCCCCGACATCGGCATAGACCTTGTTGACCGAGGGCGTGCCCCAGCGGCGCAGCGCCTCGCGGAACTCAGCCAGGCTGCGCGCCCGCATCGAGGAGAGGCTGCCGAGATAGGGCGCCGCGCCGGGCTGCGACCAGACGGTGCGGATGGCCACCGCCCGCCGCGCCGCGCGGTCCTCGGCGATGACGGGGCCGTGCCGGGTGAAGCACAGCTCCAGCACCTGCTCCGGCGCATCCTTCACCGCGAAGCGCTCCTCCACCACCTCCATCGGCTCGAAGCCGCCGGCGTGGCGGTAGTGGCGCGGCATGTCCCGCGCCATCTCATAGACATAGACATCCTCCTGGTCCGCGCCATGGATGGTGAGCGCGAAGGCCGCCGTGCCGTTGTGGCCGATGGAGATGCCCGGCACCCCCGGCTCGCCGGCGCCGATGGCGTTGAAGCCCGGCGCCTCCAGATGGACGATGTAGCGCAGCGAGGGCGCCGCATGGGCGCGGTGCGGGTCGGAGGCCAGGATCGGCCGGCCGCTCTCGGTGCGGCTGCCATGGATGGCCCAGTTGTTGGAGCCTTCCATCTCGGCGCCCTGCACCACCTCGCCGAGGTCGCTCACGCCCGTCCAGCGGCGCCAATCCTCCAGCGGCGCGGCGAGGCGCTCAGCCGAGAAGGTGACGCCGGCGGTGGCCAGCTTGAACTGCGTCAGCACCTCGACGCCAAGGGCCGAGAGGTCCAACCCCTCCGCCCGCACCGGCTCCTTCATCGGCTCCAGGTTCTTGCGCAACAGGTCGGTGGCGAGGTCGGCGCGGGAGAGGATGATGGCGCGGATCACCTCCGAGAGGGCGTTGCGCGTCAGGCTGTGGCTGCGGATGCGCACCACGTCCTCCGCCGCCCAGCGCTGCGGCCGCGTGCCCATGGCGCGGAACTCGGGTGGCAGGCGGGCGGGCTCGGCCTCCACCAGCGCCACATAGGCGTTGATGCCAGCGACGAAGGCCTCGCAGATGGCGCGCGCATCGGGGGCGTAGGCGGCGAACTCGGCCTCGATGTCGCCGCGATAGAGGAAGAGGCGGGAGGCGCGGTCCTGCGCCAGGTAGCCGGGGCCGAAATCGGCGGCGAGCAGGCCGAGGCCGCGCTTGCGCCAGAGGTCGATCTGCCAGAGCCGGTCGCGCGCCGCGTTGAAGCCCTGTGCCAGGAACAGGTCGTGCTCGTTCTCCGCCCGCAGGTGCGGGATGCCCCAGCGGTCCACATGGATCGAGGCCGGTTGCCGAAGCCCGGCCACGGCGATGCGGTCATGCGGCGGCAATGTGCCGGTGGGGGTGGTCTCGGTCATCGGTCACGGCGTCCCTGGCAGCGCGAGGGCGGGAGGCTAGAAGCCCGCGCCGCGGGGCGCAATCCGGGGAAAAGCCGTGGCGGGACAAGGCGATATCGGCATGCGATTGCCGCCCCGCCATCCCCGCCGCGCAACGGCCTTCAGCGGCCGCTGCCGCCGCTCAGGGCGCGCGCCGCCTCCAGCGCCAGCGGCGCGAAGCGGGCGGCGAAGCGCGCCGCCGGCCACTCGGCCAGCGAGCCGGCCACATGGATCGCCCCCACCGGCCGCCCCTGCTGGTCGAGGATGGCGGCGCCGATCACCACCTCGCCGATCAGCATCTCCTCCTGCGCCAGGCAGTAGCCCTCGCGCCGGGCCAAATCGATGCGGGCGGTGATGGCGTCGGGGTCGAGCAGCGTCTTGGGCGTCACCGGGCGCAGATCGGCGCGGTTGAGCAGCGCGGCCACCTCCTCGCGCGGCAGGTGGGCCAGGCAGGCGCGGCCGCCGGCGGCGGTGAAGCTCGGCAGGCGACGGCCCACCAGCGTGGCGAAAAAGGTCTCCCGCTTGGTCTGCCGGCGCAGCGCGTAGACGATGGTGGTGCCGTCGAACAGGCTGAGGTCGACGCGCTCGCCCGTGCTGCGCTGCAGGTCGATCACCACCGGGGTGGCGCGCTCCACCAGCGGCCGGCTGCGCAGGAAGTCGAAGCTGCGGTCGAGGATCTTGCGGCCCGGCGTGTAGCCGCGCCCGTTGTTGCCGCGCTCCAGGTAGCCGAGCTTGAGCAGGGTGTGGGCCATGCGCTGGGCGGAGCTGCGGTCGATGCCGGAGAGGGCGGCCAGCTCGTTCAGGCTCAGCTCGCCCGGCTGCCGTGAGAAGGCCTCCAGCAGCGCCAGACCCTTCTGCAAGGATTGCACGAACAGCCTGTCGTCCGCCATTTCCGGCCCCTCCCGTTGTGCCGGGCGTCTTGGGGCCATGGCGGCCATGGTGCAAGAGCGAAGGGGAAAAACCCGCCGCTTTCCGCCCTGCCGCCCTGGATCACCGCGCCGGACGGGGGCATGATCCGCGGCCCTGCCGCCTGCCAAGAGGATCTGTCCGCCATGGCGCTCCGCTGCGACCTCATCATCCGCGATGCCACGATCTACGACGGCACGGGGGGGCCGCGCCGGGTGGGCGATGTCGGCGTCAGCGGCGACCGCATCGTGGGGGTCGGCGACCTCGGCGGCATGAGCGCCGACCGCGAGGTGATCGGCACCGGCAAGGCCATCGCGCCGGGCTTCATCGACGCGCACACGCATGACGACCGCGCCGTGCTCTGCGGCCCGGCCTGCACGCTGTGCAAGATCAGCCAGGGCGTCACCACCGTGGTGGTGGGCAATTGCGGCATCAGCCTCTCGCCGATGCGCCACACCGCCAAGCGCCCGCCCGCGCCGCTCGACCTGCTGGGCGACGAGCAGTGGTGGACCTTCGACAGCTTCGGCGACTACGCCCACGCGCTGAAGACCAAGGGCAGCGAGGTGAACACCTACGCGCTGATCGGCCACCAGACGCTGCGCGTCGAGGCGATGGGCGGCGACCCCTACCGCGCCGCGACGGACGCCGAGATCCTGCGCATGCAGACGCGGCTGAAGCAGGCGCTGGCCGAGGGCGGCTCCGGCTTCTCCACCGGCCTCTACTACGCGCCGAACGCCCAGGCCTCCACCGAGGAGGTGATCGCGGTGGGCGAGGCGATGCGCACCATGGGTGGCCTCTACGTCACCCACATGCGCGACGAGGCGGACAAGATCTGCGCCTCGATCGAGGAGACGCTGAAGATCGCCCGCCGCCTCGGCGTGCCGGCGCATATCAGCCACCACAAGTGCTCGATGCCGGAGAATTACGGCCGCTCGGTGCAGACCCTGGCGCTGATCCAGGCCGCCGCCTCGATGCAGGAGGTGGCCTATGACGTCTATCCCTACCCCGCCGGCTCCACCGTGCTGATGCCGGACCGGGTGCGGGATGATCTCCGCACCTTCATCACCTGGTCCGTCCCCTATCCGGAGATGGCGGGCAAGGATCTCTCCGAGATTGCGCGCGGCTGGAACACCGACCTGCGCGCCGCCGCCGAGCGGCTGACGCCGGCCGGCGCCGTCACCTTCCAGATGGACGAGGAGGATGTGCGCCGCATCATGCGCCACCCCCTCTCGATGATCGGCTCCGACGGGCTGCCGCATGACGAGAAGCCGCACCCGCGCCTGTGGGGCACCTTCCCGCGCGTGCTGGGCTTCTACACCCGCCAGCTCGGCCTGTTCGACATGGAGACGGCCATCCACAAGATGACCGGCCGCGCCGCGCAGGTCTTCGGCATGGTCGACCGCGGCGTGCTGCGCGAGGGCGCCTATGCCGACCTCGTGCTGTTCGACCCCAACACGGTGATGGACAACGCCACCTTCGAGAACCCGGTGCAGATGAGCGTCGGCATCGAGCAGGTCTGGGCCAATGGCGTGGCCACCTTCGCGGGCGGCAAGGAGACCGGTGAGAAGCCGGGCCGGCTGGTCACCCGCAACCGCTGAGGCGCGCGGCGCGGCACCGGAAAGGTCAGCATTATTGACCTTGATGCCGTTTCGCGCTTCGTTGCGGGCATGGAAACGCTGCTGCCGCTGCTGGGCTTCGCCATCGCCGCCTCGGTCACGCCGGGGCCGAACACGCTGATGGTGGCGGCCATGGCCGCGCGCGGCGGGGCGCGGGCGCCGCTGCCGGCCATGCTCGGCATCTCGGCCGACTTCGTGGTCCTGCTGCTGGTGGTGGCGCTGGGGCTGGCGGCGCCGCTGGCGGCCAGCCCCATGGCGCAATCCGCCATGCGGTGGGTGGGGGCGGGGTGGCTGCTCTGGCTGGCCTTCCGCATCGGCACCGCGCCGCCGCCGGCGCCCGGCGCGCCCGCGCGGGTGATGGGCTTCTGGGCCGCCGCCGCCTTCCAGTGGGTGAACCCCAAGGCCTGGCTGGTGGGGCTGGCGGCCATCGCCGCCTTCTCGGTGCCGGGGGAAGGGGCGCTGGCCGGCGGGCTGCGCATCGCCCTGGCCTTCGGGGTGGTCTCGCTGCCCTGCCTCGCCGTGTGGGTGGCGCTCGGCCTCGGCGCCGGGCGGGCGCTGCGCACGCCGCGCGCCTGGCGCGTGTTCAACGCCGCGATGGGCCTGCTGCTGGCCGCCAGCCTGCTGCCGCTGCTCGGCTGAGGGGCGTCATCCGCCGGTCATGGCGGGCATGGCATGCTGCGCGCCCGCCGACTCCGCCCGAGGCCCGCCATGGACAGCACCGCCCGCCACATCCTGGAGCTTTCCCGCCGCGGCCTGCTGCGCGGCGCCGCGGGGCTCGCGGCGCTGGCCGCGCTGCAGCCGCCCGCCGCCCGCCACGCCTGGGCGCAGCCGCGCTTCACGGCCGACCCCTTCACCCTTGGCGTCGCCTCCGGCGAGCCCTGGCCGGATGGCGTGGTGCTCTGGACCCGGCTGGCGCCGGAGCCGCTGGCGGGGGGCGGCATGCCGAGGCGCGCCGTGCTGGTCTCCTGGCAGGTGGCGGAGGAGCCGGAGATGCGGACCATCGCCGCCGAGGGGGTGGCGCTGGCGCGGCCGGAGCTGGGCCACGCCGTGCATGTGGAGGTCTCCGGGCTGCGGCCGGGGCGGCCCTACTGGTACCGCTTCCGCGCCGGCGAGGCGCTCTCGCCGGTGGGCCGCACCCGCACCGCGCCGGCGCCGGGGGCGATGCCGGGGCGGCTGCGCTTCGCCCAGGCCGGCTGCCAGCACTACGAGCACGGCCACTTCACCGCCTGGCGGCACATCGCGGAGGAGCCGGAGCTCGACTTCGTCTTCCACTATGGCGACTACATCTACGAGGGCGCTCCGCGCGGCGGCCAGCCACGCCGGCACAATTCCGACGAGCTGTATTCGCTCGACGACTACCGCAACCGCTACGCCCAGTACCGCCTCGACCCCCACCTCGCGGCGGCGCACGCGGCGCACCCCTTCCTGCCCTCCTTCGACGACCACGAGGTGCACAACGACTGGGCCGGCGCCTTCTCGGCCGATGACGGCACACGGCATGGCCGGCCCGCCGTGCCGCCCGAGATCTTCGCGCTGCGCAGGCAGGCCGCCTTCCAGGCCTGGTACGAGCACATGCCGCTGCGCGCCGCGCAACTGCCGCGCGGGTCGGAGATCACCGCCTGGCGCGGCTTCCGCTTCGGGCGGCTGCTGGAGGTCTCGGTGCTGGACACCCGCAGCTTCCGCACCGACCAGCCCTGCGGCGACGGCACCGTGGCGCCCTGCGCCGCCTGGGACGACCCGGCGGCGCAGATGCTGGGGCCGGCGCAGGAGGCGTGGCTGGCCGGCCGCCTCCGCCCCGGCCGGGCACGCTGGTCGCTGCTGGCCCAGCAGGTGCCGATGCTGCGCCGCGCCTTCGGCGGTGAGCCGCCGCGCCTGTCGATGGACAAGTGGGACGGCTACCCGGCGGCGCGGGAGCGGCTGCTGGCCGGCGCCGAGGCCGCCGGGCTGCGCGACCTGCTGGTGCTCTCGGGCGACGTGCACAGTGCCTGGGCCGGAACGCTGCACCGCGACGCCGCGGAGGGGCCGGCGCTGGGGGTGGAATACGTCGCCACCTCCATCTCCTCGGGCGGCGACGGTTCGGAGCAGCTTGGCGCCACGCCGGGGGTGATGGCGCGCAACCCGCATCTCCGCTTCTTCAACAACCGGCGCGGCTACACCCTGCACGAGGCGCGGGAGGAGCGGGTGGAGAGCACCTTCCTGGCCGTGGCCAGCGTCACCAGTCCCGGCGCGGCGCGGGAGGAGCGGGGGCGCTTCGTGGTGGAGGCGGGAAATCCGGCCCTGCTGCCGGGCTGAGACACGGCTTCCATGCGCTGCGCGGGTGCTTCGGCCGTAGCACTCGGGGGCGTGCTGGGTTTATCCTGCCCGGCCAAGAAATAGTCTGAGGACGCTAAGTGTCATGACGGTGCGCGGGTGGCAGCCCGGAAGCTGGCGAGAAATGCCGATCCGGCAGGTTCCGGACTATCCGGACCAGGCCAGGCTGAATGCGATGGAAGCCAGGCTCGCGAGCTTTCCCCCGCTGGTGTTTGCAGGCGAGGCCCGCAGGCTGCAGCAGGCCCTGGCCCTCGCCGGGCAGGGCCGGGCCTTCGTGCTGCAGGGCGGCGACTGCGCCGAGAGCTTTGCCGACTTCAAGGCCAACCCGATCCGCGACACCTTCCGGGTGCTGCTGCAGATGGCGGTGGTGCTCACCTTCGGCGCCTCGCTGCCGGTGGTGAAGCTCGGCCGCATGGCCGGGCAGTTCGCCAAGCCGCGCTCCTCGGACACCGAGACGCAGGATGGGGTCACGCTGCCCTCCTACCGCGGCGACATCATCAACGGCCCCGAATTCACCCCCGAGGCGCGCATCCCCGATCCCGGGCGGATGGAATTCGCCTACATGCAGTCGGCCGGCACGCTGAACCTGCTGCGCGCCTTCGCCACCGGCGGCTATGCCGACCTGCACGAGGTGCACCGCTGGAACCTGGGCTTCGTCGCCCGCTCGCCGCTGGCCGAGCGCTACCAGGACCTGGCCAACCGCATCGACGAGACGCTGCGCTTCATGGCCGCCTGCGGCGTGGCCTCGGCGCCGCAGATGCGCGAGACGGAGTTCTACACCAGCCACGAGGCGCTGCTGCTGCCCTATGAGGAGGCGCTGACCCGCGTCGATTCGACCACGGGCGACTGGTATGCCTGCTCGGCGCACTTCCTCTGGATCGGCGACCGCACGCGGCAGCCGGATGGCGCGCATGTGGAGTTCCTGCGCGGGGTGAAGAACCCGCTCGGCCTCAAGGTCGGCCCGACCACGGATGCCGACGAGCTGGTGCGCCTGACCGAGCTGCTGAACCCCGAGAACCTCCCCGGCCGGCTGACGCTGATCAGCCGCATGGGGGCGCAGAAGGTGGCCGAGAAGCTGCCGCCGCTGCTGCGCGCCATCCAGCGCGCCGGGCGCGAGGTGGTGTGGTTGTGCGACCCGATGCACGGCAACACCCACACCGCCGGCAGCTACAAGACCCGCTCCTTCGATTCCATCCTGGCCGAGCTGCGCGGCTTCTTCGACGCGCACCAGGAGGTGGGCACCTGGCCCGGCGGCGTGCATGTCGAGATGACCGGCAGCAACGTGACGGAGTGCGTGGGCGGCGCCCACCGCCTGACGGAGGCCGACCTCTCCGCCAACTACGCCACCTTCTGCGACCCGCGCCTGAACGCCGAGCAGGCGCTGGAGCTGGCCTTCCTGGTGGCGGAGGAGCTGAAGGCCCGCCGGCCGGAGGGCGCGGCGCTGCCGCTGATCGCGGCGCAGTGACGCAGGGCCACAACTCGGCGATGGTGGAGGACACCGCCATCGCCCGCCAGACGGACGCCTATTTCAACCGCACCAAGGCCATCGTCGGCCGGTTCGGGGATGCGCGGGTCACCTACGCGGTGTTCATGCGCCGCCCCGTGGTCTCCGCGCCAAGGCTGATGATCGACTGGCTGGAGCGGGTCTCGGCGGCGCGCGGCACGCCCTTCGAGATCGAGCTGGTGCACAAGGAAGGCGAGTGGGTCGGCGCGGGCGACCCGATGGTCTATCTCACCGGCTCCTTCCACGCCCTGGCCGATCTGGAGACGCTCTACCTCCAGAAGCTCGGCCCCGCCTGCGTGGCGGCGCACAACGCCTTCCAGATGGCGCTTGAGCTGCCCGGCGCCAGCTTCCTGGCCATGGATGCCCGCCACTGCGCCGGCGCCGAGATGCAGGAGATGATGGCCTACGCCGCCGCCGTCGGCAGCGCCGCCGCGCAGCGCGAGGGGGCGAAGGGCTTCATCGGCAACGCCAACGACGCCACGGCCCACTGGTTCGGCAAGAGCCACGGCTACGGCACCATGCCGCATGCACTGATCGGCTACGCCCGCAGCACGGTGCGCGCCGCCGAGATGTTCCACGAGACCTATCCGGACGAGCCGCTGACGGTGCTGGTGGACTATTTCGGCCGCGAGGTGACGGACAGCCTCGGCGTCTGCCAGCGCTTCCCCGAGCTGGCGGAGAGCGGGCGGCTGGCGGTGCGGCTCGACACCCATGGCGGCCGCTTCCTGGAGGGGCTGGACCCGGCAGAATCCTACGCCGTGCTGGAGCGGCACGTGCCCGGCGCCATCCGCCGCTACCGCTCCGAGACCGAGCTGCGGCACCTGGTGGGCACCGGCGTCTCCGCCGCCGCCATCTGGCGCATCCGCGAGGCGCTGGACGAGGCGGGCTTCCCGAAGGTGCGGATCGTCGCCTCCTCCGGCTTCGGCGTGACCAAGTGCCGGGTGATGAACGAGGCGCGCGCGCCGATCGACGTGGTCGGCACCGGCAGCTTCATTCCCAACACCTGGAGCGAGACCTACGCCACGGCCGACATCGTCTCCTATGACGGCGTGGCGCGGGTCAAGCTGGGGCGCGAGTTCCTCCTGCACCGCAACGGCGCCCGCCGGAAGCAGCCGGCCAACTGAGCGGCGCGGGACCGCACGGCCCCGCATCTCTTTCGTCACCGCGTTGCGGGGCGCGGCGGCACCGGCAGCCAGGCATCCAGCGCCAGCCGTCCGCCGCCGCGCACCGCCACCCAGAGCAGGCAGGCCGCCCAGACGCCATGCGTCGGCCAGGCGCCCGGGTAGACGAAGAGCTGGATCACCAGCGTCATCCCCAGCAGCGCCAGCGCCGCCAGCCGGCTGCCCAGCCCCAGCACCAGCAGCAGCGGGAAGGCGTGCTCGGCCGCCGCCGCCAGCACCGCCGCCACGCCGGGGTCCAGCAGCGGCAGGGCGTATTCATCGCGGAACAGCTCCACCGTGCCGGGCGCCAGGGCGAAGCCCTCCACCTTGGTGCGGCCGGACTGCCAGAAGATG
>NZ_JCACVY010000126.1:0-12762 GCF_058833935.1 Roseomonas sp. TS2
GCTTCTTCCTGGTCCTCCCGGCCCGCCGTTACCCGAAAGCCTCGCCTGATGCGGATGCCCCGACTGCGCCTGACCCATCCCTGGCTGGCGGCCCTGCCGGCTCTGGCGCTGCTGCTGGGCGCGCCCGCCGCGCCGCGCGCCGCCGGGCTGGTCTATGTGCTGAACTCGGGCGACGCCACCATCCAGGTGCTGGATGCTGAGACGCGGGCGGAGGTGCGCCGCATCCCCGTGCTGCGCGAGGTGCACCACCTGGCCCTGACGCCGGATGGCAGCACTCTGATGGTGGGCGATTCCGGCGCCAACGAGATGCTGATGATCAACCCCGCCACGGGCGAGCTGATCCGGCGCGAGGCACTCTCCAACCCCTACCACCTGGGCTTCAGCCCGGATGGCCGCTTCCTGGTCATCACCAGCCTGCGGCGGGACCAGGTGGACATCTACCGCTGGGACGGCGCGGCGCTGACCCTGGCCAAGCGCCTCGGCATGCCGGACATGCCGAGCCACCTCGCCTACAGCCCGGACAACCGCGTGGTCTATGTCACCCTCCAGGGCAGCGGCACCGTCGCCGCCATCAGCCTGGAGACGCTGGAGCCGCTCTGGACCGTGCCGGTGGGGCCGGAGCCGGCCGGCATCATCTGGCACCGGGACAGGCTGCTGGTCGGCATCATGGGCAGCGACCACGTGGCGGTGCTGGACCCCGCCACCCAGGCGGTGGAGCGCACCGTCTCGGTCGGGCGCGGCGCGCACGCGCTGTTTCCCTCGCCGGACGGCAGCACGATCTACGTCACCAGCCGGGTGGACAGCCGTATCACCCTGCTCGACCCGGCCAGCCTCGAGGTGGTGCGCAGCCTGAAGGTGCCGGGCGGGCCGGACTGCATCAGCATCGACCCGCAGGGCCGGCTCTGGGTGACGCTGCGCTGGCAGGGCCGCATCGGCGTGCTGGATGTCGAGACCGGCAAGCTGGAGACGCAGCGCGTCGGCCGCTCGCCGCACGGCATCCTCTACGCGGCCGCGGCCAGCGCCGCGCCGGAGGTCGCCGGGAACACGGCCGCCGGAAGCGCCGCTCCCGCCACGCCGGCGGCTACCGCCAGCCCGGCGCCGGCGCCCGCCGTGGCCCCTGTCACGGCTCCGGCGAAGGCGCCTGGCACGGCCCCTGGGGCTGCCCCGGCGGCTGCTCCGCCGCCCGCGCCCGCAGTGGCCGCTCCGCCCGCCGGGGCGCCGGCCGCCCCGGCCCGTTGAGCGGCATGCCGGTGCCATCCTCCCGCCGGGGCCTGCTGCGCGTGGCGCTGGGCGGGCTGGCCGCCCTGCCGGCCGCCAGCCAGGCCCTGGCGCAACTGCCCCTCTCCAGGCCGGCCCTGGCGCAATGCCGCGCCGGCACGCTCTACCTCACCATCGACACGGGCTGGGGCCGGGAGGCGGAGGACATCGCCGCCGCCATGCGCGCGCGGGACGTGCGCGCCACCCTCTTCGTCGCCGACGAGCCGGATTTCCGCGGCGGCCGCACCCTGGGCGAGGGCTGGGCGCCGTTCTGGCGCGCCCGCGCGGCGGAGGGCCACGCCTTCGCCAGCCACACCTTCCGCCACTGGTATTTCGGCGCCGATCCCGGGCCGGGGCGGGTGCGCTACGCCTCCCGCCGCGGGGAGGGCGCGGCGGTGCTGGACGGCGCCGGCCTCTGCGCCGAGCTGGCGCGGCCGGTCGATGCGCTGCGCGCCATGGCGCCGGAGGCCCGCATCCTGCCGCTGTGGCGCGCGCCGGGCGGCCGCACCAGCCCCAACGCGCTGCGCCTGGCCGCCGCCTGCGGCCTGCGCCACCAGGGCTGGACCGCGAACGGCTTCCTGGGCGACGAGCTGGACAGCGCCGCCCACCCCAACGCCGCGCTGCTCGCCCGCGCCCTGGGCGCCATCCGCGATGGCGAGGTGCTGGTGATGCACTGGGGCGTGCGCAGCCGGCGCGAGCCCTACGGGCTGGTTTTTCCCGCCTTGCTGGACGGGCTGCTGGCGAAGGGCTTCTGCTTCGCCACCCTGCCGGCCCAAGGTGCTTGAGAAGACCGGGTGCTTGAGAAGGCCGGGTGCCTGAGACGATACGCGGTGCCTGAGGAAAGAGGAGGGCGCGCATGATCGACGCGCTGCAGGATGCCTGGAACATGGGCCAGGGCTGGCTGTTCGAGGTGCTGGTCCAGCCCGCGCTCTACGCGCTCGGCCTGATGGAATGGGCCGAGGACGCCTTCGAGTGGATGAACTTCGCGCTGTTCGGCGTGGTGCAGGTGCTGGTGATCTACGCCGTGTGCCGGCCGCTGGAGGCGTGGAAGCCGGTGGAGCCGCGCACCGACGGGCGCAGCATCCGCACGGATGTCTTCTACACCGTGCTCACCCGTCTCGGGCTGCTGCCGCTGCTGGCCTTCATCGCCTTCTCCTCGCTCGGCGCCTGGTGGGAGGCCTCGGTGGCCGACAGCGGCTGGGTGCCGCCGACGCTGGAGACCCTCTTCCCCATCCTGCGCGACTGGCCGCTGCTGGCGCTGGCCGTCTACATCGTGGTGCTGGATTTCGGCGAGTACTGGCGGCACCGCTTCCAGCACACCTTCGGCTGGTGGTGGGCGCTGCATTCCATCCACCACGCCCAGCGCCAGATGACCTTCTGGACGGATGACCGCAACCACATCCTGGACGACGTCATCGGCGCCGTCTGGTTCGGCGGCATCGCGCTGCTGATCGGCGTGCCGCCGGGGCACTTCCCCATCGTGGTGCTGGTGCTGCGGCTGGCGGAGGCGCTGAGCCACGCCAATGTGCGCCTCTCCTTCGGCCGGGTGGGGGAGCGGCTGCTGGTCTCGCCGCGCTTCCACCGGCTGCACCACAGCGAGCTGGCGCCCGGCGAGGAAGGCCGCAACTACGGCGTTCTGCTGCCGGTGTGGGACTGGATGTTCGGCACCGCCGATTTCCGCCGCGACATCTTCCGCCCCACCGGCGAATCCTCGCTGCCGGAGGCGCTGGCCACCGGCGGCTGGTGGCGCCAGCAGGTGCTCGGCCTGCGCCGCATGGGCGCGGCGCTGCTCGGCCGCGGCTGAGCCGCGCCGCTTGACGGCGCCGCCCGGGCGGGGAAGGTGAGGGGGATGAGCGAAGACCCCCGCATCTCCTCCCCCGCCGCGCTGCGCAACCGCGACCCCATCCTGGCGGTGCTGCGCCGCCACCTGCCCCCCGCCGGGCTGCTGCTGGAGATCGCCAGCGGCGGCGGCGAGCACGCGGCGCACTTCGCCGCCCACCTGCCCGGCTGGACGGTGCAGCCCACCGACCCGACGCCGGAGGCACGCGCCAGCCTCGCCGCCCGGCTGGCCGAGACGGGCCTGCCCAACCTCCGCCCGCCCCTGGCGCTCGACGTGCGGACGCCGGACTGGCCGGTGACGCGGGCGGATGCCGTGCTCTGCGTCAACATGATCCACATCGCCCCCTGGGCGGCGACGCCGGCGCTGATGGCGGGCGCCGCGCGCTGCCTGCCGCCCGGGGCGCCGCTGCTGCTCTATGGCCCCTACCGGCGGGGCGGCGCCCACACCGCCCCCGGCAACGCCGCCTTCGACGAGAGCCTGCGCCAGCGCGACCCGGAATGGGGCGTGCGCGACCTGGAGGCGGTGACCGCCGCGGCCGTCGCCGCCGGCTTCCGCCCCGGCCCGGTGGAGGAGATGCCGGCCAACAACCTGATGCCGCTGTTCCACCGCGCTGGCTGAGCGCGCGCGGCGCCGCCTTCACCGCGCCGCAAGCATTGCCGCGCCATCCTGCCGGACGGGCGGACGATGCCGGGCCAGGAGGGCGGAGCGATGCGCGGCGGATGGATGATGCGGGGCCTGGGGATGCTGGCGCTGGGCGCGGTGCTGGGCACCGGGCTCGGCCCGGCGCTGGAGGGGTTCACGGCGGCCGGCCCGGCCCGGGCCGAGGCGCCCATGCCCCGCTTCGCGGCGGCCGACCCGGCGGCGCTGTCGGCGGTGGAGCAGGCGCGCGGCCCCCTGCTGGTCCGTGTCCGGGCCAACGGCCTGCCAGTGGAGGTCGAGACTCTGCGCCTCGACCTGAACAGCGATGGCGAGCCGGAGATCCTGGCCCGCCTCTCCACCCCGCGCGGCTGCGCGCCGCTCGGCCGGGCGGATTGCCCGATGCTGGTGCTGCAGCGCCAGCCCGATGGCCGCCATGTCGAGATCGGCACCTTCTTCGCCGACCGGGTGCGGCTGGCCGGCGAGCGCAGCCAGGGCTGGCAGGATCTGGAGATGCGCTTCGTCAACGGCCCCTGGCGGCGCGCCGCCTGGAACGGCACGCTCTACCGGAGCACGCGCCGCTGAGCCTTTTCGGTTCGGACTCGTCACAAAATCTTGAGCGGGCCCGGCCGCCCCGGCTTGGCTCTGGCCATCCTCCCGCCACGCCCGCAGGCTGAAGGCGCGGCCCGCAAGAGGCCGCCCATGAAGCAAGCCCTGTGGAGGATATGCCGTGAAATCCCTCTCCCGCCGGTTCCTGCTCGGCGCGGCCTGCCTCGGCTGTGGCGGCGCGCATCTCGGGTTGCGCGCCACGCCGGCCCAGGCCCAGTCCACCTCGTCCCCGCGCTGGAGCCCGCCGGCCTCGGGTGAGCGCTGCCCCTCCCGCTGGGGCCCGCAGGACCGGCGCGGCAGCATGAACCTGATGACGCCGGAGCGCGCCAAGCGCGCCGCCGGGCTGGTGCGCAACGGCACCATGGTGGAGCTGGGCCACACCCTGGCGCAGACCATGCCCTTCTTCGGCACCCGCCGCTTCGACGTGCACCTGAAGCGCACCTTCATGAACCCCCAGGCCAACCGGCGCGGCAGCAACGAGGAGCTGGTGGTCTCCGAGATCGGCCAGGTCGGCACGCAGCTCGACGCCTTCCCGCACCAGACCATCGGCGACGAGGTGTACAACTGCGTCAAGTACGAGGACATCGCCGGCCGCGACGGCTTCCGCGAGATGGGGGTGGACCGGGTCGGCACCATCTTCACCCGCGGCGTGCTGATCGACGTGGCCGGGCTGAAGGGGGTGCAGACCCTGCCCGACGACTACGAGATCACCGTGGCCGACCTGGAGCAGGCGCTGCAACGGCAGGGCGTGGCGCTGGAGGAGGGCGACGCCGTCATCATCCACACCGGCTGGGGCCTGCTCTGGGGCCGCGAGAATGCGCGCTACGTCGCCGGCTGCCCCGGCATCGGCGTGGCGGCGGCGCAGTGGATCCTGCAGCGCAACCCGATGCTGATGGGCTCCGACAACTGGCCGGTGGAATGCGCGCCCTCCAAGACCATGCCGGATGCCAGCCTGCCGGTGCATCAGCTGGCGCTGGTGGTGCATGGCGTGCACCTGCTGGAGAACATGAAGCTGGACGAGCTGGCGCGGCGCGGCCAGTCGGAGTTCGCCTTCATGCTGCAGCCGCTGAAGATCAGCGGCGGCACCGGCTCCACCGTGGCGCCCACCGCCATGTTCTGAGCGTGCCGCGGCGCCGCGCTCAGGCGGCGCCGATGGCGGCCTCCGCCAGGTTCAGCTCGGCGCGCAGCAGCGCCAGCGCGGCGGCGGCGCGGCGGTGGCCGGCCACCGCCTGCGCCACCCGCTCCGGCATGGTGGCGTAATGCTCGTAGCTGCGCGCGATATAGGCCGGGAGGTCCATCACGTTGAGCTCCCGGTCCCCCTTGCCGGTGATCGAGCCGCGGAAATGCAGGTGCCCCCGGAGGCCCAGCCGGCGGCCGATCTCGGGATAGACGGGCCAGACCGGATGATTGAGCAGCCGGTCGCCCAGCGCATCGCCCAACTCGCCGGTGTGCTCCTCCACCAGGCCGAGCCGCCGCAGCACCGCATGGGCGATGTCCGAGATGACGTAGGGCTTGGGGTGGATCACGGTGTGCATGAAGGCGCGGCCCCGCCAGCCCTGCAGCAGGGCGGCGCCGTCGAGGCCGAAGCCCGCCATGTGGGCGGTGAAGGCCTGGCTCGCCAGCGCGAACTCGTCGAAATAGCCGAGCCGGGCATAGACGAAGCTGTTGAACATGCGGGCCGTGCGCTCGGGCGGCAGGCCGGCCACGAAGGCGGCGGCGATCAGGGCGGAATTGCCGGTGCCCATCGGCCCCTGGATGTTCCCCGCGGTATCGCCGAGGGAGACGCAGTCCGGATGGTAGCCGCCGAAGGTCACGCCGGGGATGAAGTGCAGGTTGGCGTGCGCCGCCTGCGCCAGCGCCTGGCGGCGCAGCGGCCCGAAGCGGGCGCCGCCGATCGGCTGGACGAAGGCATGGTCGTAGCCGGGAATGGCGGCGGCGATCTCCGTCGCCTGGCGGGCGGTATCCGGGCGCGTGGTCGGGAAGTGGTCGATCCGCGCCCCCGGCAGCCAGATCTGGAGCGCGTCCCGGAAGGAGCCCGTCTGGCAATTGCCGATGAGCAGAATTTTCATCTCGACGTCTGACACCTCTTCAGGACCCGTGGCGCATCGCCCGGCGCCTTCGGCCGGGCAGGCAAACATTGGAGAATGGCGGCGCCTCAGCGCAGGCTGCGCTCGATCTCCTCCTCGTCGCAGATGATGTCGAGGTTCTGCGCGTATTCGGCGGCATAGTCCTGCCGCAGGGAGGGCGGCACCGTGCCAGCCCCGGGATCGGACGGCGGCGGCCCGGCGGGGGGCTCCTCCGGCAGCGGAAAGGGCTCGGCCGCCGCGGCCTCGCCATCCTCCTCCTCCGCCAAGCGCAGCAGGTGCCGGCTGAACACGTCCATCACCGCCGCCACACCCTCCGGCGTCACGGAGCGCAGATCCTCCTCGTAGTACCGGCCACGGGATTGCGGGCCGGTGATGATCTCGAAGGAGGGGAAGTAGAGGACGCCCGGCAGGCCGTCGGCCACCTCCTGCGCGGCCACCCGCAGCACGGACTTGCTGTAGACCGTGGCCGGCAGCACGTGCTGCGCCGTGTAGGTGGCGATCAGCGAGACGGGCGAGACCGTCAGGATCACCCGCACCCGGGGGTTCACCGCCCGCAGGCGGGCCAGGAAGGTGGCGAGGTCGGCGCGCGTCTCGGCGGCGGTGAAGTTGTGGAAGGCATAGTCCTCCGCCGGCCGGCCCGCGCCGACCACGCCGGGCGCCAGCGGATAGGCCGCGCCGTCCAGCCGGCTGACCCAGCCCTCCGTCAGCCCCAGGGTGAAGACGAAGACGTCGCATTCCTCGAAGGCGCGGCGGATCGCCTGCAGATGCGGCTCCCGCGCCCGCCGCACCGCCTCCGAGCTGTCATGCCCCGTCTCCAGGATGCGTGGGCGGAAGGCGTCGACATACCGCCCGTCCGGCCGCTGCCAGACATCGTCCTGCGGCTCGAACAGGCCGTAGGCGCGGTTGAAGGTCTGCAGCAGCTGCCGGCAGGTGTAGATGTTGCCGTAGCGGGCGGAGAACAGGTCGTAGCCATGCGGGTCGGCCTCCGGGTCGCCGCCGCTCTCCGCGCGGAGATAGCTGAAGCCCTGCGCCACCAGATGCCGCGCGATGTGCTGCGCGAAGCAGCTTCCCGCCGTGGCCACGGCGTCGCGCGGGCCGATGGTGAAGGGGGTGCCGGCCAGCGGATCGACCGCATCCCGCGCCGCCGGGCGCGAGACGGCGCGCGACCAGAAGGCGTGGTCCGGAAGACCGAGATAGGGATTCGTCAAGGGGTCCACCCGCCATGGTTGCGGACGCCCCGTCATGGCGCCCGCGCGCTTTGTGGCGCGGGCCGGGCGGGTCGGTCAATCGCTCCCCAGCCCGGCCAGACGCCGGGCCTTGCGCAGCAGGCGGGCGGCCAGGGAGGGGCGCTCCGTCACCTCCCGTGCCTCGCCGCCGCGGCTGACCACGAAAGCCCTTTGCGGGGCCGGTGCCAGACCCCAGAAATCCAGGATGGCATGGGTGGAGGAAAGGCCGACATCCAGCATGTAGGGGCCGGCCTCGCCGATCCGGCCCTCATGCTCCTGCGCCTCGCCGGGCGGGTGCAGCGGCACGCCATGCGCCAGGCTGTCGATGCTGTAGGCCTCGACCAGCCGCCGGCCGTCCGGCGCCAGCCACAGCCGGTGCGTCACGCCATCGGCCGTGGCGCTGCCGGCGGGCTGCTCCAGGTCCTGCCCGTGCAGCGCCAGCCACTGCTTCAGGATCTCGTCGGCATTGGCCGGGGCCACCGTCCGGTCCGCGGCACCCTGCCAGACGGATATCCGCGGCCAGGGCCCGGCATGGCCGGACGCGGCCCGCACCGGCGCGGCCCGTTCCTCGGCGCTCAGGATCTTCGGTTGGAACATGGCCTCGAAGGCCTGCGGCACGCTGGCGGCGGCGCCATGGGGCAGGCCCGCGAGAATGGCCCCTGCCGCGAACACCTCCGGATAGCAGGCCAGAAGGGCCGAGCTCATGCCGCCGCCCGCCGACAGGCCGGTGACGAAGACGCGGTGCGGGTCCAGCCGGTGCTCGCGCAGCATGTGGTCCACCATCTGGCGGATGGAGGCGGCCTCGCCGGAATCGCGGCGCGTATCGTCCGGGGCGAACCAGTTGAAGCAGCGCTTGGGGTTGTTCTCGCTGCGCTGCTCGGGCAGCAGCAGGGCGAAGCCGAGGCGGTCCGCCATGGCGGACCAGCCGCAGCCGCGGTCATAGCCCGCAGCGGTCTGGGTGCAGCCATGCAGCGCCACCACCAGCGGCGCGCCGGGGCGGAGCGCGGCCGGCACATGGACGAGCATCCGTAGCGCGCCCGGGTTTTCGCCGAAATCGGCGATCTCGTTCAGGCGGCCATCATCCGCGGGGCCTTCCGGCGCGCCGACGAACAGGCGGCTCCAGCGCTGGCGCAGGCGGATCAACCTGTCCAGGCCATGCAGCGCAAGCGTCACGGTCATCCTTTCAGCGTTGTGCGCGCCTCCGCTCATCCGGGCGGCAGGGCTGCTCCCGGCACCGCGGAGGAAACCGCGCGGAAGGAAGCCGGGATCAGGCCCCTTCCTTGCTTGGTTGCAACGCACAAACACTGCGATGGATGCTGCGGATCAGGTCCGGCAGGTCCTTCGTGTCCACCGGCGTGGCGGCGACATAGCGCGAGACGATGTTCGCGGTGATCACCAGCGCCGCCGGAATGGTCCGTGGCGGGGCATCCTGCGCCCCGAGCGCCAGAATGCCACCGGCGACCGGCAGGTCCGGCGGCACGGGCAGCGGCGGAAAAGCCAGGGATGGAGAAGGCAGCGGCGGAGAAGGCAGGGGCGGCGTGTCCTCCGCTTCCGGCGCCCCGGCATCCGCCGGCATCTCCGCCGCGGCCATGCCGGCAGGGACTGCCGCCGGAGGTGGTTCGGCGGCGGGCGGCTCGGACGCGGCGATGTCGGAAGCGGTGACATCCGCGGCGGCGGGAGCCGGCGCGGCAGGAGCAGCGTGCGCCTCGGGCGCGGGAACCGCCACGGGCCCGGGCTGTTCCAGAAGATGCCGGAGCGTGGCGGCCGTTTCGAAGAAGCCATCCTCCCGCATGATCAGCCAGGGCTCGCCCTGGATCCAGAACACGCGCCGTTGCATCGACAACACAGCCACCTGTTGTGCATCAGCCGCGATCAGGCGGCAGCCGCGCGCCTTCGCAATGGCGGCCTCTTCAGGCGTCAGGTTCACGAAACTTTTGTCCTCCGAAGCCGGTCCATGCGGGAGCGGTGGGTTCGCTTCTCGGCGGCCCGCTGTTGGATACTAACATGACTGGTGAAGCGATATGATAACCGCATGCGCGGAAGAATTGATAGAATTTGTTTTGATGGCGATGAATTAACGCGCTTCGTCCGTTTTTTTCTACAGTTGTTTGCGGTCCGCGCGCGAAGTTGAGAAGCGCCATCCCCTCCTCCCGTCAAGGGGCCGGGGAACGGCGGCGTCCATGCTGTGTTACCTCGGCATGCAAGCTCTTCTGTTCCACAATCCTTCCGCGGGGCAGGGCGACCATTCCCTGCGGGAGCTCACGGCGGCGCTCGAGAGAGCCGGCCTCTCCTTGCGCGTCTGCCCCAGCAAGGGCGAGGCCGTCGCCAGCGCGCTGGAGACGGCGCCGGATCTGGTCATCGTGGCCGGCGGCGACGGCACGGTCGGGCGCATCGCCACGCGGATGCCCAGCAGGGCCCATCTGGCCATCCTGCCCTTCGGCACCGCCAACAACCTGGCACGCTCCCTGGGGCTGTGGGATTCGCATCGGGCCTTCGCCGAATCCTGGAGGCAGGCCCGCCAGGTCCGGCTCGACCGCGCCTTCGTGGAAGGCCTGGGCGAGCGCCAGCGCTTCCTGGAGGCGGTGGGCTTCGGTGCGCTCGCGCGCGCTGTGGACCATGCCGACAAGAGCGGCACGGAAGGCATCGAGGCCGGGCGTGCCGCCTTCCGCACCATCCTCTCCCATGCCGAGCCGCGGCGCTTCCGGGCCCTGCTGGACGGCGAGCCATGGGAAGGGGAAAGCCTGTTCGCCGAAGCCATGAACATCCCGCTCTTCGGCCCCAACCTGGCCATCGCGCCGCAGGCCCGCCCCGGAGACGGCCGGCTGGACCTTGTGGTGCTGCCACCCGAGCGGCGCGAGGCCATGATCGCGTGGCTGCACGCCCCCGAGCAGGGGCCGCCGCCCACGGTGAGCCGCGCCGCGCATGAGATCGTCCTCTCATGGCCCGCCGGTCCGGTGCGGCAGGACGACACGTGCCGCGACGAGACGCTGCCCGAGGAAATCCGCCTGGGGCTGGAGCAGGAGGCGCTCACCGTGCTGGTTCCCGCCGCGGCGGAGCGCGTGGCATGAGCGCCGCCGGAGCCGGGCTGCCGGATGGGTTGAGCCCCGCCCTTCTGGCCGAGATCGAGGCGATGGCGCTGGAACTGGCCCGTCTGGCCGGGACGCAGATGGCGCAGGCGCTGGGCCATACCCTGGCCGTGGAATACAAGAGCGATCCCGCCGGGCAGCTCAGCCTGCGCGACCCGGTCTCGGAAGTGGACCGCGCCGTGGAAGTGCTGATGCGCGCCCGGCTGGCGGAGCGCTTTCCCGACCATGACGTGCTCGGCGAGGAGATGCCGGACCGCCCCGCCTTCGGCAGCCGCTTCGTCTGGGCGGTGGACCCCGTGGACGGTACCGCCAACTTCATCAACGGCTTTCCGCTTTTCTCCGGCTCCGTGGGCGTGTTGCTGGACGGCCGGCCGATCGCGGGCGCGGTGTGGTGCGCCTCGAGCCACGCGCTGCGCGCCGGTGTCTATCACGCGACGGCGCAGAGCGCGCTGCGCTTCGAGGAGGAGCCCGTCGCCCGCGCCTACAATCCGGCGATCCGCCGGCGCCTCGCCGGGCTGGCAAACCATGCGCCGAACATTCCCTCCGCCTGGGAGGTGCGGCGGACCGGCTCGGCCGCGATCGAATGCGCCTTCATCGCGGCGGGGCTGCTGGAAGTGGCCCGGTTCGAGCGGCCCAATGCCTGGGACGTGGCCGGCGGGTTCGCGCTGGTGCAGGCGGCGGGGGGCACCATCCGCACCCTTGGCGCAGAAGGGTGGGAGGATTTCGCGGGGTTCGGCGCCGCCGAGGAACTGGCGGGCTGGCGCCGGCCCGTGGTGCTGGGGCGGGCCGAGGCGGTGGAGCTGCTCTGCGCGGCCACCCGCTGAAGGCGTGGAGAGGAGGGAGAGCGGCGTGGCTCTCCCTCAGGCGGAGGCGGCGGTCAGTTCAAGCTGGCATGGCGCACCAGCGCCACCAGCTCGGCCGGAAGATCCTGGTCCTGCTCCAGCGCGGCAGGCTGCTCGAGATTGGCCCGCAGCCAAGCATCCAGCGCCCGGTCGGGCAGGCTGCGGAGGGCGGGCGGAGCTTGCGTCTTCATCGTCTGTGGCCTGTCATCAGTCACGGGCTTCGCCCTCCCGGGCGCTTGCGTCTCGGCAGGATAACGGAGCGGAACAACGTACGGTTGCGGCTGCACCGTCATGATGACCGACATGGCGAAGGCGTAACCTTTCTGCCACAGCACCGGCCCGGGCGGCCGCCGCCCTCAACCCGTGGCGTGGGCGAAGGTTTCGGCCAGCCCTTCCGCCAGCGGCCGGGGCGAGACCCCCAGCGTGGCGCGCATCTCGGCGATGTCGAAGGCCTTGTCCTCGGTCAGGCGGCGCAACTCGTCCGGGCCGATGCGCGGCAGGCCGGGCACCAGCGCGGCCACGCGGCCCAGCAGGACGAGCGGCGCCAGCGGCATGGGCAGCACCGGCGGCGCCCGGCGCCCGGCGGCATGGGCCACCGCCGCCAGGAAATCCCGGTAGGCGACGGGCTCCGGGCCGGCCACCACCAGGGTGCGGGGGGTGGGCCAGTCGCGGTCCAGCGCCGCCAGCAGGCAGGCGGTCAGGTCGTCCTGGTAGATGGGCTGCACCAGGGCGCGGCCGCCCCCCGGCAGCGGCGCCACGGGCAGCCGGCGCAGCAGGGCCGCCAGGCGCTGCACGTTGTTCTCGCCCTGGGCGCCGTAGATCATGGTGGGGTGCAGCATCACCCCCGGCTGGGGCCCCGACAGGAAGGCGGCCTCCCCGGCACGCACGCCATCGCCATGCGCATCCGGCCAGCGCGAGAAGCGGCGCGTGGAACCGATCAGCACCAGCGTGGCATCCGGCGGCGCCGCCCGCTGGATGGCGGCCGCCCAGCGCGCATGGGCGGTGGAGACGATGCGCTCCGCCCCCTCCAGCGCCCGCGCCAGCGCCGTGTGGTCGCCGATCTCGGCCAGGCGGGGCTCGAGCGGGATGCCGCGCGCCGCCCAGCGGGCCGGATTGCGCACCACGGGGATGACGCTGTCGCCGCGGGCGAGGAGGGCGCGGCAGAGGGCCGCGCCGGTG
>NZ_JCACVY010000127.1:0-12719 GCF_058833935.1 Roseomonas sp. TS2
CTGACCGAGGCGGTGGAGGCGCTGGTGGCGCGTTTCGGCCCGGACCCCGCGGCCTGGCGCTGGGGGGATGCGCATGAAGTGCGGTTCGAGCACCCGCTGCTGCGCTTCCTCCCCGGCCTCGGCGGCTGGACGGCCATCGCCCTGCCCACGCCGGGCGATGGCGAGACGGTCAACCGCGGCGGCATGGATGGCGGCTTCCGCCACGTGCACGGCCCCGGCCTGCGCGCCGTGTTCGACCTCGCCACGCCCGACGGCGCCTGGGCGGTGATCGCCACCGGGCAGTCGGGCCACCCGCTCTCCCGCCACTGGGGAGACCAGGCGCCGCTCTGGGCGGGACAGGGCGTGGAAGGGGCGCGGCTGCTGCGCCTCGGCGCCGTGCCGGAGCAGGCGGGCGGCCAGTTCACCCTGGTGCCCGGCGGGGCCACGGGCGAATGAGGCGGCGGAAGGTGCGCATCCACCGTTGCATCGTGGCGCGCGGGCAGGGAAAGTAGGGGAACAGATGCTGCACCGCTCCACCCGCCGCCCGCAATTCTTCTACACCACCGCGCCGCTGCCCTGCCCTTACCTGGCTGGCCGGCTGGAACGGAAGATCGTGACCGAGCTGACCGGCCCCGATGCCGAGCCGCTGCACGACCGGCTTTCGCGCGCCGGCTTCCGCCGCAGCCACAACATCGCCTATTCGCCGGTCTGCCCGGGCTGCCAGGCCTGCATTCCCATCCGCATCGATGCCGCCGGCTTCCGGCCGGACCGCACGCAGCGCCGCGTCGCCCGCGCCAATGAGGGGGTGCAGGGCAGCCCCGCCCCGGCGCGCGCCACGGCCGAGCAGTTCTCGCTGTTCCAGCGCTACCAGCGCAGCCGCCACCAGGATGGCGACATGGCGGCGATGGGCTTCTACGACTACCGCGCCATGGTGGAGGACACGCCGATCACCACCGGGCTGGTGGAGTTCCGCGACGCCGATGGCCGGCTGCTCGGCGGCTGCCTGACCGACTGGCTGAGCGACGGGCTGTCGGCCGTCTACTCCTTCTACGAGCCGGAGCTGGAGAAGCGCTCGCTCGGCACCTTCATCATCCTGTGGCTGGTGCGGCGGGCGGTGGAGCTGGGGCTGCCCTACGTCTATCTCGGCTACTGGGTGCCGCAGAGCCGCAAGATGACCTACAAGGCGCGCTTCCACCCCAGCGAGATCCTGGCCGGCGGCACCTGGCGCCCGCTGCCGCGCGGCGGCATGCCGGAGGCGGGCACCGCCACCCTGGCCACCGCCGCCACGCCCTGAGCCACGCTCCCCCGGGCCACGCTCCCCCGGGCCACGCTCCCCTGGGCCACGCTCCCCTGGGCCACGCTCCCCTGGGCCACGCTCCCCTGGGCCACGCTCCCCTGGGCCACGTCCCGAGCCGCGCCGGGAGGGGTGGTGGCGCACCCTCCCCACCTCGCCTATAAGCGCGGAGGGCCCTCAGGGCCCGGCGTTCTGCTCATGGCCCTGTTCACGGAAAGACAAAGCTTGGATTCCTTCGCGCCATGACCGGGACCCGCCATCATCTCATCCTTGGCGGCTGCGGCTTCATCGGCCGCCATGTGGCGCTGCTCCTGGCCGAGGCCGGGGAGACGGTCATGCTCTGCGACAGGGCGCCGCTCTCCGTCACCTACCCCGAGGCGGTCCGCCACCGCATCGGCCACTGCACCGCCGACCTGGCCACCGCCGACTGGGACGCCATGCTCGAGGGCGTGGCGGTGGTGCACCATTATGTCTGGGCCTCTCTGCCGGCCAGCGCCAATGCCGACCCTGCCCGCGACCTCGCCCTGAACACCACCCCCACCCTCGCCCTGCTCGAGGCCATGCGCCGGCGGGGCAAGGCGGCGCCGCGGCTGGTCTTCTCCTCCTCCGGTGGCACGGTCTATGGCCGGCTGCGCCAGGTTCCGGTGCCGGAGGAGCACACCCTCGCGCCGATCACCGCCTATGGCGCCGGCAAGGCGGCGGTGGAGCTGTATCTCGGCCTCTACCGCGCCCTTTACGGGCTGGATTGCCGGGTGGCGCGGCTCGCCAATCCCTTCGGCGCCGGGCAGGACCTCGCGCGCGGCCAGGGCGCCGCCACCACCTTCCTGCACCATGCCCTCACCGGCCAGCCCATCACCATCTGGGGCGATGGCGAGGTGGTGCGCGACTTCATCCACATCGCCGACGCGGCGGCCGGCATGGCGGCGCTGGCCACCTGCCCCGAGGTCGGGGAGAACTGGGTCGTCAACATCGGCAGCGGCCAGGGCACCAGCCTCAACACCATCATCGCGGAGCTGGAGGCGCGCCTCGGCCGCCGCCTGGCCGTGCGGCGCGAGCCCGGCAGGGCCTTCGACGTGCCGGTCAGCGTGCTGGACATCCGCCGGGCGCGCGACGTGCTGGGCTGGGCGCCCCGCCTGTCCTTCGCCGAGGGCATGAGCCGGACCCTGAGCGACCTGGCCGGCGCGGCCACGCTCTCGACCATGGGCTGAGATAGGCGACGCGGCCCGCCCGGCCGCGTCATGCGGGCAGCAGAACAGCGGAAGGGAGACCAAGCGCGTGGGTGAGATCTTTGAACGGGCGATGCCCGCGGCGCCTCTGGAGTGGACGGGCGAGCGTCTGACCACCGCCACCTCCGGGCAGGTCGAGATCGAGCACCTGCACCGCTACTTCCTGGCGCGCAGCCTGTGCCGCGGCCTGGACGTGCTGGATGTGGCCGCGGGCGAAGGCTATGGCTCCGCCCTGCTGGCGCAGGCGGCGCGCTCCGTGCTGGGCGTGGAGCTTTCGGCCCAGGCGGTGGAGCACGCGGCGCGGGCCTACCCCGCCGCGAACCTGCGCTACCAGCAGGGCGACGCGCGCCGCCTGCCGGCGGCCGATGCCAGCGTCGATGCCGTGGTCTCCTTCGAGACGCTCGAGCATTTCTACGAGCACGACCAGTTCATGGCGGAGGTGCGCCGGGTGCTGCGCCCCGGCGGGCGCCTCATCATCTCCTCCCCCGAGCGGGACGTGTATTCGCCGCCCGGCAGCGCGGCCAACCCCTACCATGTGAACGAGCTGTCCCGCCCGGAGTTCGAGGCGCTGCTGCGCCGCTTCTTCCCGCGGGTGCATCTCCTCGCGCAGCGGCCGATGATGGGCTCCGCCCTGGTGGCGGATGACGGCACCGGCCCGGCCCGCACCCTGACCTTCGAGAAGCGCGGCCCGGCGCATTATGAGGCCAGCGGCGCCCTGCCCCGCCCCCCCTACCTCATCGCCGTCGCCTCCGATTCGGCGGTGGATGACGTGCCGAACTCGCTCTTCATCGAGACCAGCGAGATCCAGGGCCTGGTGCAGGCGAGCACGCTCCCCCCCGTGGGCGAGATCCCGGAGGCGACGCGGCGGGAGCTCGCGGCCTATGCCACGCAGGCCGCCATCTACGAGGAGAATGCCCGGAACAACGTCGCCACCATCGCCCGCCTGCAGGACGAGCTGAGCGCGGCGCGGGAGGAGATCGGCCTGCTCCACGGCCAGGCGGAAGGGCTGCAAGGGGAGATGGAGCGGCTGCGGCGCCAGCACGCGGCGCTGCGGCAGGCCTTCCGGCGGCGTCCGCCGCGCGGCGCGGTGCCGGCCGGCAACGCCGGCGCCACGGAAGCCGAGATGGCCGAGCTGGAGCGCCTGCGGCTGGAGGCGGCCGAGCGGGCACGGCAGGATGCGCAGGAGGCCGAGATGCGCGCGCAGCGGATCGCCCGGCTGCACCGCCTGGGGGTGCTGCATCTGGCCCGCCTGGTGCCACGGCCGCTGCGGCACAGGCTGCGCGACCGCCTCGTCGGGCAGGGCCGCCCGTGAGCGCGGCGCTGGACCCCGCCGCCTCGCCGTCCAGCGCCGAGGATGCCGCGCTGCTGCGCGAATCCGGCGTGCTGGACGAGCTGTTCTACCGCGCTGAGGCCGACCTGCCGGAGATGGCGGACGCCGCCGGCCACTACCTGAGCACCGGCTGGCGGCTGGGGCTGGAACCCGGCCCCGGCTTCTCCAGCGATTTCCTGCGGCCCTACTACAGCGCGTCCGGCTACGATGGCCCGCCCGGCCTGGTCTGGGCCGAGCTGTCGCTGATGACGCCGAGCCCCCTGCCGCGCAACCCGGCCGAGGCCCAGGTGCTCGCCGACCGCATCCGCGCCGGCGCGGTGTTCGACGAGGCGGCCTATGGCCGCCAGCTGCCCGCGGGCCTGGACCCGGTGACGCATTACGTGCTGATCGGGGAGCTGCTGGGCTGGCAGCCGGGCGACAGCTTCGACCCCGTCTTCTACCTGGAAAGCAACCCGGACCTCGCGGCCGCGGGCGTGCATCCGCTGCTGCACTACATCGAGCACGGCCAGCGCGAAGGCCGCCCCGCCCGCCCGGTGGTGAACCGCCTCAGCTTCCCGCCCCTGCCGGATGACGGGCGGCCGGTGATGCTGTTCATCTCGCATGACGGCTCGCGCACCGGCGCGCCGGTGCTGGGCTGGAACCTGATCCGCCGCCTCTCCCGGGACTACCGCATCGTCTGCCTGATGATGCATGGCGGCGAGCTGGAGGCCGATTTCGCCCGCATGGCCAGCGTCGTCATCGGCCCGCTGGTCTGGGAGGAATGGAAGGCGGCCGAGATGCAGCGCATCGCCGAGCGGCTGGTGGCGCTGTACCAGCCGCTCTACGCGGTGGCCAACAGCATCGAGACGCACCTGATGGTGCCGCCCCTGACGCGGCTCGGCGTGCCCGTGGTGGCGCTGGTGCACGAATTCGCCACCTACACCCGGCCGCTGCGGCGGATGCGCGACATCTACGACCATGCCGAGCACGTGGTGTTCCCGGCGCAGGTCGTCGCCCGCTCCTCCTTCGAGGCCTTCCCCGAGCTGCGCGAGCGGCGCGGCGTGCACATCATGCCGCAGGGCCGCTCCGACCCCACCATGCCCGCGGGCGAGGCCGAGCCCCTGTCGGAGCGGCAGCGGGCCATCCTGCGCCCGCCCGGCATGGAGGACGCCTTCCTGGTGCTGGGGGCCGGCTTCGTGCACATCCGCAAGGGGGTGGACCTGTTCATCGCCGCCGCCGCCACCGCCCGGCGGCTGCGGCCCGACCTGAAGCTGCGCTTCGTCTGGATCGGCCATGGCTATGACCCGGAGAAGGACAACACCTACTCCTCCTACCTGGCCGAGCAGATCGCGCAGTCGGATCTGGGGGACAGCTTCGCCTTCATGGACGCCGTGAGCGACCTGGAGCCGGTCTATGCCGCCACCGATGCCTTCTTCATGTGCTCGCGGCTCGACCCGCAGCCGAATGTGGGCATCGACGCCGTCACCCGCGGCATCCCGACGGTCTGCTTCGCCGGCGCCTGCGGCACGGCCGAGATCCTGGCCTCCGACCCGGACATCGCCTGGATGGTGGTGCCGCATCTCGATGCCCATGCCGCCGCGCAGGCGCTCTGCCGGCTGGCGGAGGACCCGGCGCTGCGGGCGGCCAGCCGCGAGCAGGTCGCCCGCGTCGGCGCCCGGGCCTACGACATGGACGCCTATGTGCGGCAGATCGACGCCTGGGGCCGCGCCGCCGCCGACCCGGCCCGCCGCGCGCGGACCGACCGGCTGATCGATTCCGGCCTGGTCGATCCGGACATGGCCTTCGCCCCCGGCACCGCGCCGGAGGAGCCGGGCGCGGCCGAGCGGCTGGCCGTGCGGCAATGGGCGCTGTGGTCCGGCATCCGGGAGGCCTCGCCCACGCCGCTGCTGCGGCGGCCCTTCGCCGGCTTCCAGCCGCAGGTCTATGCCCGCGCCCACGGGCTGGATGGCCCGCAGGCCGAGGCGGAGCCGGTGACGCACTGGCTGGAGCAGGGCCGCCCCGCCGGCCTCTGGCTGCGCGAGGTGTTCTCGCCCGCCAGCCCGCCGCCCGCGCCGGGGGCGGCCCCGCGCATGGCGCTGCAGGCGCATTTCCACTACCCCGACATGGCACCGGAGCTGGCCAGCCGCCTCGCCGCCAACCGCACCGCCTGCGACCTGCTGCTGTCCACCGACAGCGAGGGCAAGGCCGCCACGCTGCGGCATGCCTTCCGCCACCACCATGGCGCCGTGACGGTGCGGCTGGTGCCGAACCGCGGCCGCGACATCGGCCCCTTCCTCACCGGCTTCGCGCGGGAGATCGCCGAGGGCGGCTACGACGTGGTGGGGCATGTGCACGGCAAGAAGAGCATCTCGGTCGATACGACGCTGGGGCGCGTCTGGTGCGATTTCCTGTGGGAGAATCTGGTGGGCGGCGAGCACGCCATGCTCGACCTCGCCGCCGCGGCCTTCGCCGCGCGTCCGGCACTGGGCCTGCTGATGGCGGAGGACCCGCACATCGTCGGCTGGGACGGCAACCGGGCGGTGGCCGAGGCGCTGGCGGCGCGGATGGGCCTGCCGCAGCCGCTGGACGAGGCCTTCGACTTCCCGCTCGGCACCATGTTCTGGGCCCGCCCCGCGGCGCTGCGGCCGCTGCTGGCCCTGGATCTGGGCTGGGAGGACTATCCGGAGGAGCCGCTGCCCTATGACGGCACCATGCTGCACGCGCTGGAGCGGCTGATGCCTTTCGTGGCGCGGCATGCGGGCTTCACCGTCGGCGGGCTGCGCGCGCCGGGCACCAGCTGGTAGGGAGAGGCCGGGCATGACCTTCTGCGCCATCTGCGGCGGAACCGCCTTCGAGGACCGGCCGGTGCTGTGGCCCGGCCTGATCGCGGAGTGGGAGCTGTCGGCCGAGGAGGCCGCCTATATCGACCGGCAGCAGGGCCGCACCTGCCTCGCCTGCGGCGGCAATCTGCGCGCCATGGCGCTGGCGCGCGCCCTGCTCGCGGCCTGGGAAGGCGGGCCGGTGCTGGCCCGCTTCGCCACCAGCCGCGCCGCGCGCCGGCTGCGGGTGCTGGATCTGAACGGCGCCGCCGGCCTGGGCGAGGCGTTGAAGCCCATGCCCGGCTACCGCCTCGCCACCTATCCGCAGGAGGACATGCAGGCGCTGAGCTTCACCGATGCGAGCTTCGACACCGTGCTGCATTCCGACACGCTGGAGCATGTGCCGGACCCGGCGGCCGCGCTGCGCGAATGCCACCGCGTGCTGCGGCCGGGCGGCACGCTGGCCTACACGGTGCCGATCATCGTCGGGCGGATGAGTCGCAGCCGGGCCGGGCTGCCTCCCAGCTACCATGGCGACCCGGCGCAGAGCGGCGAGGACTGGCGGGTGCAGACCGAATACGGCGCCGATGCCTGGCGCGGCGTGATCGAGGCGGGCTTCGATTCGGTCACGCTGAACGCGGTGGAGTTCCCCGCCGCCCTGGCCCTCAGCGCGCGCCGCGCCGTGGGCGAGGCGCCGCGCCGGGGCTGGCTGTCCCGCTGGCGCTGAGCGGGGCGGCGAACTCTTCCGGGAATCGTTCCGGGATTCAGGAGCTTGAAGACCCTTCCCCGGTTTCATCCGCGAGGGGACCTGCCGGATAGGGCCAGTGGCCCAGCCACAGCGTCTCCGCCACGCTCTCCGCCCCCGCCGCCAGCATGGCCAGCCGGTCGAAGCCCAGCGCGATGCCGGCGGTGGGCGGCATGCCCTGCGCCAGGGCGGCCAGGAAATCCCCGTCCACGGGCCAGCCCTCGCCATACAGGCGCTGGCGCTCGGCCACGTCGCGGGCGAAGCGGGTGGCCTGCTCCGCCGCATCCGTCAGTTCGTCGAAGGCGTTGGCCAGTTCGATGCCGGCCATGAACAGCTCGAAGCGCAGCGCCACGCGCGGATCGGCCGGGTCGCGCCGGGCCAGCGCCGCCTGGGGCGCCGGCCAGTGGGTGAGGAAGGTGGCCCGCGCCCGGCCCAGCGCCGGCTCCACCCGCTCCAGCAGGATGCGGAAGAACAGATCCTCCCAGTTCTCGGCCGGCCGCGGCGTGAAGCCGGCGGCGCGGGCGGCCGCATGCAGCGCCACCGTGTCGCCCTCCCCCGCCGCGTCCAGCGTGGCCAGGATGTCGAGGCCGCCGGCATGGCGGGCGAAGGCCTCGGCCACGGTGAGCCGCTCGAAGGGCGCCGCCAGGTCGGTCTCCACGCCGCCGAAGGCCACGCGCGGCGGCAGCACGGCGCGGCAGAATTCCTCCGTCTCGTCCATCAGCCCCGCCAGCGTGGCGCCGGGGCGGTACCATTCCAGCATGGTGAACTCGGGCGCGTGGCGCGGGCTGACCTCGCCGTTGCGCCACACCCGCGCGATCTCGAAGACCGGCCCGCAGCCGGCCACCAGCAGCCGCTTGATGGCCAGTTCCGGCGAGGTGCGCAGCCAGAGCGGGAAGCCGCCCTCACCCAGTATCGGGCGGAACTCGCTGCGGAAGGCGGCGAGGTGCACCTCCATCCCCGGCGCCGGCACCAGGGCGGGGGTCTCCACCTCGGTGTAGCCGCGCGCGGCGAAGAAGGCGCGGGTTTCGGCGGCAAGGCGGGCACGGCGGCGCAGCGCCGGCAGGCGGCGGGCCAGGCTCTCGGGGTGCCACACGGGCAGGGAAGGCTGGGTTGCGGGATCGGGCATTGCGGCGCTGCGGCCTCCGGGCGTAAGGCGCGCGACCATGCCCGACGGTTCCCCGCCTTTGAAGCCCCGCACCCTGCGCGACGCCGCCGCTTTGGTGGACGCCGGGCTGGTGCCGCCCGAATCGGCGCCGGGGCTGGAGCGGCTGGCCGGGACCTATGCCATCGCCCTCACCCCGGCGGTGCAGGCGCTGATCGACCGCGCCGACCCGGCCGACCCCATCGCCCGGCAATACGTGCCCGACATCGCCGAGCTGACCACCCTCCCCGAGGAGCGCAGCGACCCGACCAGCGACGCCCCCTTCACCCCGGTGAAGGGCGTGGTGCACCGCTACCCGGACCGCGCCCTGCTGAAGCCGCTGCTGGCCTGCCCCGTCTATTGCCGCTTCTGCTTCCGGCGCGAGGTGGTGGGGCCGGATGGCGGGCTGCTCTCGGAGGCGGAGCTGGAGGCGGCGCTGGACTGGTTCGCCGCCACCCCGACCGTGCGCGAGGCGATCCTGACCGGCGGCGACCCGCTGATGCTCTCGCCCCGGCGCCTCGCGCACATCCTGGCGCGGCTCTCGGCCATTCCGCATCTCGACATCATCCGGCTGCACTCGCGCGTGCCCGTCTCGGCGCCGGAGCGGGTGACGCCCGCCCTGGCCGAGGCCCTGGCGGGCACCGAGAAAGCGCTGTTCCTCTGCGTCCACGCCAACCACGCGCGGGAATTCGCGCCCCCGGCGCGGGCGGTGCTGCGGGTGCTGCGCCGCGCCGGCGTGGCGCTGCTCGGCCAGAGCGTGCTGCTGCGCGGGGTGAACGACAGCCCCGAGGCGCTGGCGGCGCTGTTCCGCGCCATGCTGGCCGCGCAGGTGAAGCCCTACTACCTGCACCAGCTGGACCGCGCCCCCGGCACGGCGCGCTTCGAGGTGCCGGTCGCGGAGGGCCGCGCCATCCTGCGGGCGCTGCGGGGGCGGCTCACCGGGCTGGCCTGGCCGGCCTATGTGCTGGACCTGCCGGGCGGCGCCGGCAAGGCGCCGCTGGGGCCGGATTTCGCCACCGCCGACGGGGCGGACTGGCTCGTGGAAGGCCCGCTCGACCACCAGCCGCACCGCCACCCCGGGCGCGCGGGTGCCCCGGCGGCGGGGCAGGCCGCAGCGCCTCCCCCGGGCCGCGGCGGAGGGGGCCGGCCCTAGTCGGCCGCCGGGGTGCTGTCCTCCTCCTCCCCGGCCAGCACGGCGCGCAGCTCCTCCATCGCCTCCGGCGCCAGCTCCGCCAGGCGGCGCAGGCCGAGAGGGGTGGGCTCGATCAGCCGCACCCGGCTGTCCTCCGGCGCCGGGCGCTGCATCAGGTAGCCAAGCTCCACCCCGTCGGCCACGGCACGGGAGAGGGTGGTCATGCTCAGCGCCCCGGAGCTCAGGGCATAGAGATCCTTCTGCGTCAGCCGGTCACCGCGATCGGCGGCTCGCACCGCCTCCATGAAGCACCAGATCCGTTCCATCCCGCGCACCGCCGGCAGCCGGCTGGCGCTCAGCAGCGCGAATTGCCGCCGCATCACGGCGGTATGCGCCGCGACCATGGCGCGGCTGGCCGTATCCTCCTCCATGGCAGCTTTTCCTTTTCGTGGGGCGGCAAGGCGCTAACCTGCCGCCATGGCACCCGTTCTCTCCATCCTCGACCAGTCCACCATCGTCTCCGGCCGCGGCGCCGACGCGGCGATCCGCGAGACCCTCGCCATGGCGCAGCATGCCGACGCGCTGGGCTACGCCCGCTACTGGCTGGCGGAGCACCATAACAGCCGCAGCCATGCCGGCGCCGCACCCGAGATCTTGATCGCCGCCATCGCCGCCACCACGCGGCGCATCCGCGTCGGCTCGGCGGGAGTGATGCTGCCGCATTACTCCTCGCTGAAGGTGGCCGAGCAGTTCCGCGTGCTGGAGGCGATCGCGCCCGGGCGGATCGACCTCGGGGTGGGCCGCGCGCCGGGCAGCGACGGGCGCACCGCCTATGCGCTGAACCAGGCCGCCGCGCAGGGGATGCTGGGCCAGGGCGACCGCTTCCCGGCACAGGTGCAGGAGCTGCTCGGCTGGCTCGGCGAGGGGCTGCCGGTGAACCACCCCTTCCGCGACGTCCAGGCCCAGCCCGAGGTGCCGACTCGGCCGGAGCTGTGGATGCTGGGCAGTTCCGACTACGGCGCCCAGCTCGCCGCCTATTTCGGCCTGCCCTACTGCTTCGCGCATTTCATCACCGATGGCGCGGGGGCGGAGCAGGCGTTGTCGCTCTACCGCGAGGGATTCCGCGCCGAGGCGGGGCGGCTGCCGGCGCCGCGCGCGGCGATCGCGGTCTTCGCCCTCTGCGCTGCCACGGAGGCGGAGGCGGCGCGGCTGTTCTCCTCCCGCGCGCTGTGGCGCCTTTCGCGGGACCGCGGCGTCCTCGGGGGTTGGCAGGGGCGGGTAGATGCCGCGGCGCACCCCTACACGGAGGCGGAGCGGGAGAAGCTGGCGCGT
This sequence comes from Roseomonas sp. TS2, assembly GCF_058833935.1. Lineage (NCBI taxonomy): Bacteria > Pseudomonadati > Pseudomonadota > Alphaproteobacteria > Acetobacterales > Roseomonadaceae > Roseomonas > Roseomonas sp. TS2. The sequence continues at coordinate 10,978 of NZ_JCACVY010000127.1, forward strand.
ATGCAGGCGCGGGCCATCATCGGCACGCCGCAGCAGGTGAAGGCGCGGCTGGAGGCGCTGGCGGCCGAGCTCGGCGCGGAGGAGGTGGCGGTGCTGACGCCGGTGCACGATCCGGCGGCGCGGCGCGAATCCCTCAGCCTGCTGGCCGGGGCCTTCGGCCTGCCGGGGAGCGCTGCCGGGGCCGCCACCACGGCCCTGCCCGCGCCCGCCCTTCCTTGACAGCGCCCCCCGCGCCGCGCTCTACCCCCCTCCTGGGTCGCGGCGGCTGGCGCGGCGTACCGAAGCAGGGCCTCGCGCACACCATCCGATGACGAAGAAAACCGGCGGCTGGCTCGAAAGCATCAAGACCGTGGTCTATGCCGGGCTTATCGCCGTCGGCATCCGGACCGTCGCCTTCGAGCCCTTCAACATCCCCTCGGGCAGCATGATCCCCACCCTGCTGGTGGGCGACTACCTGTTCGTCTCGAAATACGCCTATGGCTATTCGCGGCACTCCATGCCGTTCAGCCCCGACCTGTTCCAGGGCCGCATCTTCGGCTCGCTGCCGGCGCGCGGCGACGTGGCGGTGTTCAAGTACCCGCGCGACAACAGCACGGACTACATCAAGCGCATCGTCGGCCTGCCCGGCGACCGCATCCAGGTGCGCGGCGGCCGCCTGTTCCTGAACGGCCAGGAAGTGCCGCGCGAGGGGCTCGGCCTCTACACGGTGGAGGGCGACGGCCCGCGCATGACGGTGCGCCGCTACCGCGAGACGCTGCCCGCCGCCGGCGGCGGCGCGCCCGTGCGGCACGAGATCCTGGAAGCCTCGGATGACGGGCAGTACGACAACACCACCGAATACGTGGTGCCGGCCGGCCATGTCTTCGCCATGGGCGACAACCGCGACAACAGCCTCGACAGCCGCGAGATGAACGCGGTGGGCTTCGTGCCGGTGGAGAACCTGGTGGGCCGCGCCGAGATGATCTTCTTCTCGGTCGATGGCACGGCGGCGTGGTGGGAAGTCTGGGCCTGGCCCTTCGCGGTGCGCTGGGACCGCATCTTCTCGGGCGTGCGGTGAGGGAGCGGGCGGCATGAGCAAGGCCGGTCCCGCCCTGCCGGACGGGGCGGCCTTCCTGTCCCGCATCGGCCACAGCTTCAACGATCCGGGGCTGCTCTCGCACGCCCTCACCCACCGCTCCGCCGCCGATCCCAGGCGCGGCATGCTCGATTCCAACGAGCGGCTGGAATTCCTCGGCGACCGCGTGCTGGCGCTGGTGATGGCCGAATGGCTGGCCGAGCGCTTCCCCGAGGAGCGCGAGGGGGCGCTCGGCAAGCGCCTCTCCGTGCTGGTCGCGGCCGAGACGCTGGCCAAGGTGGGCGAGGCGATCGGCCTGCCCGCCGCGCTGCGCATCCCCCCCGCCGAGGGGCGCACGGGCCTGCGCGGCCGCTTCACCGTCATCGCCGACGCGACCGAGGCGCTGATCGGCGCCCTCTATCTCGATGCCGGGCTGGAGGTGGCGCGCGGCTTCATCCGCCGCGAATGGGGCGCCTTCATGGAAGCCGACCCGACCCCGCCCATGTCGGCCAAGAGCCGGCTGCAGGAATACACGCTGGGGCGCGCCGAGGGTCTCCCCGAATACCGGCTGGTTTCCACCACCGGGCCGTCCCATATGCCGGTCTTCGTCGTGGCCGTCCGCGCCGCCGGGCGCGAGGCGGAGGGACAGGGCGAATCCAAGCGCGCGGCCGAGCAGGCGGCGGCCGAG
>NZ_JCACVY010000128.1:0-12651 GCF_058833935.1 Roseomonas sp. TS2
ATCATGGCTGATGCCACTCAGCATCCAGACCACAAGCTGTTCTAAGCCTCCGTTCCACCGGGCACCACCGCGAGGTGCTCCATGCGTGGGTGATGTGCTCGGCCCCCGAGGTGAGCGCCAGCGGATACCATGCGTGGCGGCGGCAACCACTGCGCTGCCCATGGCCAACGGCGCCTGCTCGCCCAACACGGCATCCTCTGCTCGATGAGCCGGAAAGGCGATCGCCGGGACAAGGCCCCCGTGAAAGCTTCCTCGGCAGCCGAAAGACCGAGCGGAGGCAGGATGAGCCCTTCGAGAGCCAACAGGCCGCCAGCTCCGCTTTCTCCGGCTTCACCGGAGGTTTCTGCGATCGGCAGCGCCTCCGCTCGGCGACCGGCGGCAAGGCGCCGACCGGGATGGAACAACTCGCCGCGGCCACCTCGGCCCCAACCCGTGCCCACTGAAACGGGGTAGGGCCAAGCCAGGCAGGCTGAACACTACGCCCACCAGACCGGCAGAAGCTCCGGAGCTGTCGGCCAGACCGCTCGGCCGGCATGCCCGAGCCGTCAGCCCGGGCTGGTTGGCGAGCCAGCCACCGCATAGCCGGGCCACTCGAAGGCTGGCCGCTGCTGCTCTACGACCCAGCGCAGCACCCTGGGGTCGCGGTCAAGCAAGTATTGCCAACCTCGCACGAGTTCCACGAGGAGCTGGTCAGGCGAGAGCTGCCGCTCGCGCAAGTCGCGGTCGATGCCGGCAAAGGTAATCATGCGCTGGCCGCATTCGTGCTCGGCCAGGATGCGGTCGGATTCCTCGTTCACCCGCCTGCCGAGCTCCGCGTCCCGGAACTGCCCTACGGCCCTTGTGTGCAGGACCGGAACGCCATCGATGATGCCGAGGCCCTGGTAGCCAAGGAGCTTCGGCCAGAGCGAATCAAGTCCCCACCCCCAGCCCGTCGTTGAGAGATCGAAGGTGGGCAGGAGCTTCTCCAGCGCAGCCCGGCTAAAGCCTGGCACCATGATTTCCACGAAGCCGACACGGCGCGCAAAGAAGCTCTGATTCCGCATGCCGATGTAATGGGCGTAGTGCGACCCCTCATGCAGGCCCGGCGCGAAAAGCTGGAACTGCAGCGCGCGTGCCGCATCGAACATCGCGGTGATGGTGTCCTGCGTGGCCAGAATGTCATCGTCCGGCAGCCAGATGTGGTCGTATTCCCGCCAGCCATTCCAGTCGTTGAGGAGCTGCCGGAGGCCTGTCCACTTCGGGCCGGGAATAACGTGGCCCACGATACAGTCCAGGTCTGTCTGGGGCGGGATCTCTTGGAACGGACAAAGGTAGAGGTCCCAATCCCGTGGCTTGCCCTGGTCTATCCAGCACCGGTGCAGCGAGTTCTTGCCCACACGTGCCAGGATCAGGTTCTTTCCCATGTAATTCCCCTTGCCCGACTGATCGGACGGCGGCTGGTTTTAAAATCAAACAAAATCCGGACTCAGCACCCAGCCGCTCGCAGGCTGCAGGGCGTTCGTCTGTACGATATGAGACATTCCGCTTGTAGATTTATTGTTATATTCCGATTTCGTAACCTGCGCTCAGTTTACTGGTTGCTGGTCCTTCTGATGTTTAATCTGGAGGCCTCTTCGCTGTGGCCAACTTGTCCCCGCTTTCCGCCGCATCGCTCGAATATTCTGGCAGTTCCAGCCTGCATGTCACCGCTCCGCCCCGGCTCTCGCCCCGCACGCTCGGCCTCCTCCCGCGCTCTGTCGCTCGGCCAGGCTTCGACGTCGCGGCTCTGCGCCCCGGCATCCTGCATCTCGGCTGCGGCGCATTTCATCGTGCGCATCAGGCGGTGTTCACCCAGCGCGCGCTCCAGGCCTCCAATGCCGCCGAGCCCGAACCATGGGGGATCATCGCGGCGAGTCTGAGGAAGCCGGACATGCGCGACGCCTTGCGGCCCCAGCATGGCCTCTACACCGTCCTGGAACGCGGTGCCGAAGGCGTGCAGGCCGAGGTGATCGGCACGGTACGGGAGGTTCTCTACGCGCCGGAGGAGCACGCGGCGATGGCGGCGCGCTTCCTCGACCCGGACATCCATATCGTCACCCTCACGGTGACATCCGCCGCCTATTGCATCGACGCGACCACGGGGCGCCTCTGCGCCGCGCATCCCGATATCCAACGCGACCTTCACGGCGCCACTCCGCAGAGCGCGATTGGGGTCCTTGTCGCGGGCCTGGCGCAGGTTCGCCAGGCAGGCCTGCGCCCGCCGGTGGTGATGTCCTGCGACAATCTGGCAGGCAATGGCCGTGTGCTGCGCCAGGCCGCAATGGACTATGCGGCGCTGCGGGACGACAGCCTGGCGGAATGGATCGGCACCTCCGTGCAATTCCCGTGCAGCATGGTCGACCGGATCGTCCCCGCGGCGACGGAGGTGGACCAGGCCGACGCCGCGGCGATGCTCGGCCTTCAGGACGCGGCGCCGGTTTCCGCCGAGCCCTTCCGCCAGTGGGTGATCGAGACCTTCGAGGGTCCGCGCCCCCGCTGGGAGGAGGCCGGCGCGGAATTCGTGCCCGACGTGGCGCCATGGGAAGCCTCCAAGCTCCGCCTGCTGAACGGGACACACATGGCCATTGCTTACCTGGGTGCCTTATCAGGGTTCCGGACCGTGGCGGAGTTCGTGGCCGACCCGGCCTTCGGATCTTACGCTCTGCGCTTCATGCTGAGGGAGCAGATGCCGACCATGCCGCCAAGCGACCATGACATCACGGCCTATGCGCACCAGTTGCTGCGGCGCTGGCGCAACCCCGGCATCGTCCACCAGCTGACCCGCGTTGGCCGGAATGGATCGGAAAAGCTGCAGACACGTCTTCTCGCCTCGCTCTGCGAGAATCGCCACGCAGGCCGTCCGGCACCCTGCACGACACTCGCGGTGGCAGCATGGATCTGCTGCGCATCAGGCCGCACTGGCCAGGCCGGACCGGTACAGATGGAGGACCCGCTGGATCAGCACCTGAAGGCGATCGGCCAGGCGGCCGGGGACGACGCGGCGCGCCTGACCGATCTCGCCCTGGGCGTGGAGCAGGCTTTCGGGACGGAACTTCCGAATTGTGCCGCCTTCCGGGCCGATCTGACCCAGGCGGTGAGGGCTTTGCAACGGGGCGGAGCACGCGCTGCCGTCATGAGGCTCACGGCCTGAGCAGCGCCACCCAGGCATCAAGAGAAAGCACTTCATATGTCTGACATGCTTCAGCCCTTCAGCGCCGTGGTCTTTGACATGGACGGGCTGCTCGTGGATACGGAAAGCCTCGCGATGCGGAGCTTGATGCAGGTCGCGGCGGAGATGAACATCGACGCGCCAGAGGCCTTCTGCCACACGATGATTGGCGTTCCCGCCGATCATTGCCGGACGCTGGTGCAGGAACGCTTCGGGTCCGGGTTTCCTGCGGATCGCTATCTGAGCGCCGCCGGTCGTCATATGGAAGCTCTCATCAAGGCAGGGGCGCTGGCTCTGAAGCCCGGTGTTCTTGAGCTGCTCGCGGACCTTGAGGCACTCGGTATCCGGAAGGCGGTCGCCACGTCATCCAGCCGTGCCAAGGCCGATCGTCACCTGCGGCGCACGGGCATCCTCGGCCGCTTCGATGCTGTCATCACGCGCGACGATGTCGAGCGCGGCAAACCCCATCCGGATCTGTTTCTCAAGGCTGCCCAGGCTTTGGGTGTGCCGGCAGGGAGCTGCCTGGCATTCGAGGATTCCTATAACGGCGTCCGGGCCGCCTGCGCGGCCGGCATGACGGTGGTGATGGTGCCAGATCTCTTGCCGCCCACGGACGAGATGCGGGCCCGCTGCGCTGCGATCCTCACGAATCTGCACGCGGCGCGCCCAATGGTGTCAGCAAGGCTGACGGCGGCTTGAGCCAACGCATCCGTATGACCGGTACATACTGTGATGCGGCGCCGTGTTTCGGTCCCTTCGGCGGCATCAGCCTGCTGCCGGCCATCCGGGGCGGGCATAGCCGGCAAGGCAAATGGATCTCTCGGAAGACCTCGCCGTTGAGACGCCGAACCGATTCACCGGGGCCCGCTGAGGAGAGACGGTGGCAATGGCAGGGCAGCCTGGCTTCTCCGGCGTCGTGAGCGGTATGCCGCCCTCCCCGCGGCGGGCGATCCGCTGGAGCGCCCCTCGGCCGCCCTACATGCGGTGCCAATGTCCCGCGTCGTGGTGATGCAGGCACCGTGTCCTATCGGGGCCGGGAAGCAGCCTGCTCCGCCGCCGGCAGGCGCCTGAGCCGGGTGGTGTAGGAGAAGCGTTCCGCCGGGTGCAGGCTGACCGTCACCGCCAGCGGGGCACCGGCGGGGTCGAGGTAGCGGCGGGTGATCTCCAGCGCGTGGCCGCCCGGCTCCGCCGCCAGGGTCTGCGCCACCACCCCCTCCGGAACGCCAGCGGCCCGGATCTCCTGGACCACCTCGTCGATAGGCCGCCCGGCGCTCTCCGCCAGCAGTGTAGCGATCAGCCCGCGGAAGGAGCCGTCCTGCAGGCGCTGCCCGAAATCCCGGGGCACGGCGCCCGCGTCGGCGTAGCTGTCGGTCCAGCAGAGGGGCAGCCTCGTAGCGTCCAGGGCCACGCGGAGGCTGGCGACATGGACCCACCGGCTGCCCGGGCGCACGGAGAGGCGGGCGGCCAGAAGGTCGTCGGCGATGACCGGGCTGACCTGGAGGACGCGCCGCTCCGTTTCCGCCGCGTATTGCAGCAGGTCGTCGATCCCGGTGAGGGATTGTGCGTAGCTTCCCGGCCGCCGCGGCGCGTCGCTCGTCACATGGGTGCCGGACCGCCGCCGCCGCGACACCAGCCCCAGCTCCTCCAGCCGCAACAGCGCCGCACGGACGGTCGCACGGCTGACTCCGCGGGCCGCCGAGAGCTCGACCTCCGTCGGCAGCCGCGCGCCCGGCGGCAGCACGCCGCGCGCGATCTCCTCGGCGAGTTCCTGGGCGAGCGCTGCGTAGCGCGGTGCTGGGGCGGAGTGTGCGGCCGACATCGTGCCAATGGTACGGACCAAAAAACGGTTGACAAGCAGGGTTGCGTCTTCCTGAATAGTTCGTACCAATCAATAAGTACGGACCAAGGGAGGAAAGACCGCCATGCTGTCCCGCCGCGCGCTGGTCGCTTCCGCGGGCCTCGCGCCTGCCCTCCTGTCCTCGCCCGCCCTGCTGTCCTCGTCCGCCAGCGCCCAGGCCACCGCCAGCTACCCGGACCGGCCGATCCGCCTGGTGCTGCCCTTCTCCGCCGGAGGGCCGACCGACACGCTCGGCCGCGTCTTCGCGGAGCAGCTCGGCAAGCAGCTGGGCGGTCGCGTGGTCGTCGAGAACCGCACCGGCGCCGGCTCCACCATCGGCGCCGACGTCGTCGCGAAGGCGCCGAAGGACGGCTATACGCTGCTGTTCAACAACCTCTCCCACGCCATCAACCCGTGGCTCTACCGCCGCCTGCCCTACGACGCGGCGGCCGACTTCGTGCCGCTGGCCACGCTGATGGAGGGGCCGGTCGTCATCCTGGTGGGCGCGAACGCGCCGTACCGGAGCCTCAAGGACCTGATCGATGCGGTTCGGGCGCGGCCGGACCACCTCGACTACGGCTCGGCGGGCAACGGCTCGGCCGCCCACGTCTCCGCCGTGCAGATCCTGTCGCTCACCGGCACGCGCATGAACCACGTCGTCTACCGCGGCGTGGCACCGGCCATGGCGGACCTGATGGCGGGCATCGTCACCCTGGTGAACGACACCTCGACCACCGCGCTGGGCAATATCCGCGGCGGCCTGGTGCGGCCGCTGGCCGTCACCTCGGCCGAGCGGGTGCCGTTCCTGCCGGAGCTGCCGACGGTGCGGGAGAGCGGCATCCCCGAACTGGCGAAGTTCCGGATGTCGACCTGGAACATGCTGCTCGCCCCCGCGGGCACGCCGCCGCCGATCGTGGCGAAGCTGCATGACGAGAGCCGCAAGGCCCTCGCCGACCCCGCCTTTGTCGCCAAGCTGGCGGAACTCGGCAACGTGCCGATGGCGGCCGCCGACCTCGACGGCACCCGCGCCTTCCTCGTTGCCGAGATGGAGCGCTGGCGCGGCGTCCTGGCAGAGGCGGGGGTGAAGCCCGAATAGGGCGCTTCCGAGAACAGGATGGCCAGCCTGTGCGGCCATCCGCCGAGCATGTTCGAAACCACCGACCCCCGAGAGAGCTCCCGTGGCACCATTCGCTTCCGCGACCACCGTCATTGACTCCGGCCTGTTCCGCGATGCCTTCGGAACGCCCCGGATGCGGGAGGTGTTCTCGGATCGCACCCTGATCGCCCGCTACATCGAGGTCGAGATCGCGCTGGCGAAGGCCGAGGCGCGCTGCGGCGTCATTCCGGCCGAGGCTGCCGAGCAGATCGCCGCCCGCTGCAGCATCGACGCGCTGGACCTCGAACTGCTGCGCAAGGAGACCGACAATGTCGGCTATCCCATCCTGCCGCTCGTCCACCAGCTGGTGAAGCAGTGTGGCGAGGCCGGGCGCTACATCCACTGGGGGGCGACCACCCAGGACATCATGGACACGGCGGACGTGCTGCGCGTCCGCGCCGGGCTGGACGTGATCGAGGCGGAGATCGGCGCCCTCCGGCAGATCCTCGCCGAGCTGGCGACGAAGCACCGCGACACGCCGATGGCCGGGCGCACGCACCTGCAGCAGGCCCTGCCGGTCACCTTCGGCTACAAGGCCGCGATCTGGCTGGCCATGTTCGACCGGCACGCCGAGCGCCTGCGGCAGCTCAGGCCCCGCGTGCTCGTTGGCGAGTTCGCAGGCGCCGCGGGCACGCTCGCTTCGCTCGGCGAGCACGGGCTGGAGGTCCAGCAGGCGTTCTGCGAGGAACTCGGCCTTGGCGTGCCGGTCACCACCTGGCACGTCGCCCGCGACGGCTTCGCCGAGGTGGTGAATTTCCTCGGCCTCGTCACCGGCTCGCTGGGCAAGATCGCCTACGACATCATGCTCATGGCCTCCACCGAGTTCGGCGAGGTGTACGAGCCCTTCGTGAAAGGCCGCGGCGCCTCCTCGACCATGCCGCAGAAGCGCAACCCGATTTCCTCGGAACTGATGCTGGCGGCCTCCAAGGGCGTCCGGCAGCATGCGGGCCTGATGCTGGACGCCATGATCCACGATCTCGAGCGGGCGACCGGCCCCTGGCACGCCGAGTGGATGGCGATCCCGGAGAGCTTCGTCCTCACGGCCGGTTCGCTGCACCAGGCCAAGTTCGCCCTGGGCGGGTTGATCGTGGACGAGGCGCGCATGCGGCAGAACCTCGCCCTCAGCAAGGGCCTCATCGTGGCCGAGGCCGTGATGATGGGCCTGGCACCCTTCACGGGCCGCGACGAGGCGCACGACCTCGTCTACGATGTCTGCCGCGAGGTGAACGAACAGGGCGGCACGCTGGCGGACGCCCTGGCGCGCCACCCGGAGGTCACCCGCCACCTGGACCGCGCCGCCATCGACCGGCTGACCGACCCGGCCAACTATCTCGGCATGGCGCCCCAGATGGTGGACCGCGCCGTCGCCGCTTCACGGCGGCAAGCCAGTTAGCGCCGGAACGGAGGAAGGGACTGCACCTCCTGGCCGCTTCCGCAGCCCGGGGCGCTCACGAGACCGGATCTCACGCAGAAGGCGCCCTCGGCCATTCAGCGTCTGCGGCCGCCCGAGGACCGATCGACGGGGGCGACCGGGGTTTGGAACATGTCGGCGGCAAACGTGTCGGCAGCACCGGCGCATCCGTCGGCCCGAGTCCAGTTCAGCGGCCGGAGATCGCCGAGGGCGGCGGTCGGGCCGCGAGGGAGGAAAGAAGATGAACCTGTATCCGGCAAGCCGGCGGGATATGATGGCGCTGGGAGCGGCCGCTCTTGGAGCCTCACTGCTCCCGTCCATGGCGGCCCGCGCGCAACAGCCGCCCGCCTCCACGGAGAAAGCGGGCTACAATCCGCGCTTCGTCACTTCGCCCGATGGCGTGCGCCTCGCGACATATGAATTCGGCAATCCGCAGGGACCCGCGATCCTGTTCCTGCACGGCTTCGCGCAGGCTGCCTTGTCATGGGACCGGCAGCTGCGCGACCCGGCGCTGGCCCGCGCCTTCCGCATGGTGGCGATCGACCTGCGCGGCCACGGGATGAGCGCCAAGCCACAGGGCGATGCCTTCTACAAGCCAGGCCAGGTCTGGGCCGATGATGTGCGGAGCGTCATCGCCGAACTTGGGCTGCAGCGTCCCGTCCTGGTCGGCTGGTCCTATGCCGGGCGGGTGGTCGGCGACTATCTCGCCGCCCACGGTGCCGATGCCGTAGCCGGCATCAACTACGTCGATGCCAGCAGCACGCTCGGCGACCCTGCCTTCCTGGGCCCTGATGTCGGGCTGCTCGGCCCCCAGGCGATGCTGGCGCCGGGCGTCGAGGGCTTCATCGAGGGCACGATCCGGTTCCTGCGCGCCTGCTTCGCCACCCAGCCCGATCCGGCCGATTTCCAGACCATGCTCGCCTTCAACATGCTGGCGCCGCATTACGTGCGTGCAGGCCTCTCGGGCCGCCCCGCCGACTACGCGGCGGTTCTGAGGGCGCTGCGCCTGCCCGTTCTGGTCACCCATGGCGAGAAGGACCGCATCCTGACCCCGGCGATCGCGCGCTTCACGGCCGCCGCCGTGCCGGGTGCCCGGCTTTCCCTCTACCCCGACAGCGGCCATGCGCCGTTCTGGGAGGAGCCGGAGCGCTATAATCGTGAGCTGGCCGAGTTCGTCCAGCAGGCGCAGGCGGCGCGCTAGCACCGCCCCGACCCGACATTTCCCTCATCCACGATATGTCCCGATCAGGTGAATCCACCTGATCGGGTGAAGGTGCCGGAAGGCGCCAAGGCCTGGGAAAAGCAGGCCAACCCGGTGCGGACGACCGAAATCGTGCCGCCTCCGGGTTGCTGACCAAGCCGGAGCCCCGGCCGTATTTCCTCAATCCGGGCGAATGTTGGCGGCGGCGATGACCGGCCGCCACTTCGCGATCTCGTCCCGCGTCATCGCCGCGAGCTGCTCCGGCGAGCCGCCCACCGGTTCCACGCCCTGGGCGCGCAGGGTCCTGAGCGCCGCCGGGTCGGCGAGCAGGGCGTTGGTAGCCCGGCTGAGCCGGGCCACGATGTCCGCCGGCATCTTGGCAGGGCCGTAGAGCGACCACCGCCCTTCCACGACGAAATCCGCCACCCCTGCCTCCTGCATGGTCGGCACATCGGGCAGGATGGCGATGCGCTTGGCCGATGTGACGGCCAGCGCCTTCAGCGTGCCGGCCTCCAGATGCGGCTTGAGGCCGAGCGGATGATAGAACATCCCGTCCACCCGCCCGGCGATCAGGTCGGTGATCGCCTGGCTGGCGTTGCGGTAGGGAACGTGCTGCGTCTCCAGCCCCGCCCGCATGTTGAACAGCGCCTGCGAGAGATGCCCCGTGGTGCCGTTGCCTGCCGAGGCGAAGCTCAGCGGCTTCTCCTTGGTCAGCGCGATCAGCTCCGCCAGGGAATTGGCCTTCAGGGCGACCGGCACGCCCAGCACGGATGGCGTGGTGACGAAAGGCGCGATCGGGGTGAAGTCCTTCACCGGATCGAAGCCCAGATTGGGGAAGAGGCTGCTGTTGATGCCGTGCGTGCCGTTGGTGCCGAGCAGCAGCGTGTAGCCATCGCCGGCCGCCTGCGCGACGGCCTGCGCGCCGACATTGCCGCCGGCGCCGGCGCGGTTCTCCACCACCACGGGCTGCCCGACATCCTTCGCCAGCGCGTCGCCCAGGATGCGGCCGAGCGCATCCGTCGTGGTGCCGGCGCCGAAAGGTACGACGAGGCGGATCGGCCGGTCCGGCCATGTGCTCTGCGCCTGTGCGGCACCGTAGCGGGCCAGCAGTGGCGCGGCGGCAAGCCCGCCCAGCAGGGCGCGGCGTGTGGCGAATGTCATGCGGAGGCTCCTGCGCGAGAATTGACGTAGTTGGTGACCGGCCCTGTGGCGATGCCGCGACGGAGCGGAACACAGGAGTCCGGAAACTCCTGCGTGAATTGAGCGCCCTGGTCGGCCAGGCTGCCGAGGAAGCGGTCCAGGTGGCGCATGGCGCCATTCGGCAGGTCGTGCAGGACCAGCACTACGGGCTCCGGGCCGCGGCACATGTCCAGCGCCCGATCCACCCAGCCATCCGGATCGCGGAAGTCGCCCGGCACGGCATTCCACAGCACGCAGGTGAAAGCGCCGTGCGTCAGGAGGTCGAGCGCGGCTTGGCTCAGCAGGTGCGGGCCCAGGGCGCCGCCGCCGCCCTGCGGGCGGAACAGCCGGTGTTCGTGCGAGAGATCGCCGATCAGCTCCTGGGTACGGGCGATCTCCGCCTCAGCGGCTGCGGCGCCGCCGGGAGCGTCACCCAGCGGCCCGGCATGGCTCCAGGTGTGATTGCCGATCCAGTGGCCCTCGGCATGCGCCCGTTCCGCCAAAGCGCGATGCGTCGCCAGCTTGTGCCCGAGGACGAAGAAGGTGGCGGGAAGGCCGCGCCGCCGCAGCACCTCCAGCACGCCCGGTGTCACCTCCGGCTCAGGCCCGTTGTCGAAGGAGAGGGTGATGCTGGGCGCCCCGGTTGCGGCGCCCTGGAGCCTCTCGCCCGGCATCGTCTCAGGCCTCGTCCTCGACGGTGTTGACGAGGGTGCCGATGCCCTCGATCTCGATCTCCATCGTGTCGCCGCCCTTCATGAAGACCGGCGGCTTGCGGGCATAGCCGACGCCGCTCGGCGTGCCCGTGGCGATGACATCGCCCGGCTCCAGCGTCATCGCCTCGGAGAGGATGGCGAGGATGCGCGGGACGGAGAAGATCATGTCGGAGGTGTTGCTGTCCTGCATCGTCTCGCCGTTGAGGCGGGCGGTGATGCGCAGCGCGTTCGGCCCCTGCGGCAGTTCGTCGGGCGTGACGATTTCGGGGCCGAGGCCGCCGGTGCGGTCGAAGTTCTTGCCCATGCCCCACTGGGTCGATTTGCGCTGGTAGTCGCGCACCGAGCCCTCGTTCATGCAGGTGTAGCCGGCGACGCAGGAGAGCGCCTCGGCCTCGCTGAGGTGCCGCGCGCGCTTGCCGATGACGATGGCCAGCTCCGCCTCGTAGTCGAACTTGTCGGAAGCCTTCGGCCGCAGCAGCGCCTGGCCGTGCGCGGCGAGCGAGGTGGGGCCGCGGAAGAACACCGCCGGATAGTCGGGGATGGGGTTGTTCCCCTCCTTGGCGTGCAGCGCGTAGTTCAGCCCGATGCAGACGACCTTGCCGGGGCGCGGAATGACGGGCAGCAGGGTCAGCCCGGCGAGCGGCCGGCGCGGCGCATCGGCGAGGCGCGCGGCCAGGGCGGGTGCGCCCTCCGGCAGCCCGAGCGCGGCCAGGGCCAGGGCGGGGTCCTGCGGCAGGCCCGGCACCACGTCGGCGAGGAGAACGACCTCCGTGCCCAGCCGGGCACCGAGGGCCGCGCGCCCCTCGTGCTGGAATGCGATCAGGCGCACAAACCGTTCCTCCTAAAATTTTGGCAAAGGTTTTATCGAAATTATTCCCTCGTCAAGCTGGAATTCCGAAAACTTGCCTGTCCATAACCGGGGAGCGATGATGCTCGGGTCATGTCCCAAGCCTTTTCCTTCGCCGATGCGCGCGATCCGACCCTTGCCACAGCCGTCCACCGCCGGCTTCGAGAGGACATCCTCTCCGGCCGACTGCCGCCAGGCCAGAAGCTGAAGCTGCGCGACCTGGCGGAGAGCTACGGCGCCGGTGCCTCGCCCATGCGCGAGGCACTCTCCCGTCTCGCCGCCGAGGGGCTTGCGGAGCAGATCGAGCATCGCGGCTTCCGCGTTGCGGCGGCGGCGCCTGGCCAGCTCCATGGCTTGATCCGTAGCCGTGTGCTGGCCGAAGGCGCGGCACTGCGGGAAGCCATCCTGCGGGGCGATGCCGCCTGGGAGGAAGCGCTGCTCCTGGCCGAGCACCGGCTGAATCGCGCCGCCCGCTCGCTCGATCCCAACCGTTTCGTCAGCAACCCGGATTGGGAGGCCTGCCACCTGCGGTTCCACCAAGCCCTGCTGTCCGCCTGCGGGGCGCCGCCCCTGCTGGCCTTCTGCGACCGGCTGCGGGAGGAAGCGCAGCGTTATCGGGCGCTTTCCAACACCTTGGCCTATCCGGGCCGCGACGTGGCAGCGGAACATGTCATACTCGCCCGTGCGGCGCTGAATCGCGATGCCGACAAGGCTGTCGCCCTCCTGGCGCAGCATTACGAGCGAACCGGCGCCTTTATCGGGGCCGACATGGGCAGCGGCATCGGGTGACCGCTGCCGCCTCCTTAGTCCCGGAATGTCGTGGTACCCTTCAGCACGATGCTGCGGGGCATGCGCTATGGGTCAGGTTCTTCACGGCTGCGCCAGAATGACGATGCAGTTCGTTGCGTGATCCAGCGTCAGCAAGAAAGCGTAAGGGCGCGGCCGAGGCAACTGCCTGGTGGTGGGCCGATCATGGCCACAATGCATTGGCCGACATTGGCGACTTCATCGCCCTCACCCGCCGCATCAATGCGGATTGGCCAACTTGGCAGAGCACGTAGGCTGCTCAATCAACCATCGCTAGCTTTTGCTACTTGGCCATGTGCCTCATCTTGATCCT